>JAIUYB010000272.1 GCA_020216625.1 Desulfarculus sp. | reverse complement strand
TCCTCGGGGTTCATGGAGGCCACCAGGGCGAACTGGGCGGGGTGGGACTGGCTCAGGCCCTCGCGCTCCACCCGGTTGATCCCGCTGGCGGCCGCGTCCAGCACCAGATGGACCAGGTGGGCGGGCAACAGGTTGACCTCGTCCACGTAGAGCACGCCCCGGTGGGCCCGGGCCAGGAGGCCGGGGCGCAGGCGCACCTGGCCCCGGCTAACCGCGGCCTCCAGGTCCAAGGACCCGGCCAGGCGGTCCTCGGTGGCCCCCAGGGGCAGGTCCACGAAGGGCGTGGGGCGCTGACGGGTGGGCAGGGGCCGGGGGCGAGCGGCGCATTCCGGGCACAACCACCCGCTGGGGTCGCAGCCCAGGGGGCAGTCGGCCACCACCGACTGGGGCGGCAAGAGCCAGGCCAAGCCCCGGGCGGCGGTGGATTTGGCGGTGCCCTTTTCGCCCCGCAACAGCACTCCACCCAATCCCGGGTCGACGCCCAGGAGCAGCAAAGCGCGCTTCAGGCTCTCCTGGCCGACCAGAGCCGTGAAGGGATAGAGGCGATTATCGTGCAAAGCCAAGGGCATGGCCTACCTGTGGACTGGGTTTCCGGCGCACCAGAAGTATAAGCCCGACCCGGTTTGGTGTAAACCCGCGACCGGCAAGCACCAAGTCGAATTATAGATATTGGCGATTGAAAACCATAGTAATTTACTATTTGACCGGAAAGGGCTTTGTTTTGCATGATGAATGACAATTCTGGCAGGTATGGCGCGGTGTTGTGGGAAACAAGCGCCAGGGCCCTGCCGACCCGGTTGGGGCCGGGTTCTGAACTTTTAATCGTCGAAGTCGGAAACAAGCGGATGGGGTCCATCCTCTGGTGCCTCGTCACGACCTACTGGGGAGGTCGGGCGGGCCCGGAGTCCCCTGTCCAGCCAAGGCTGCGGGCCGCATTGGGTCCGCATCGACGCACCCCCGCCATGAAGGCGGAGGGCGAAGGAGGTCAAGGGAGATGGAGCACAAGGAAGAGGTGTTGGAGCGCATCGAGGCCAAAGGGGTGAGCCGGCGCGATTTCGTCAAATACTGCACCCTGGTGACCTCGGTCTTGGGTCTGGCTCCCAGCATGGTGCCGCGGGTGGCCGAGGCCATGGCCGCCAAGCAGCGGCCCACCGCCATCTGGCTGCATTTCGCGGAATGCACCGGCTGCAGCGAGGCCCTGCTGCGCACCACCTACCCCTGGATCGACGAGGTGGTGCTGGAGGTGCTCAACGTCGCCTACCACGAGACCATCATGGCGCCCTCCGGCGAGGCGGCCGAAAAGTCCCTGCATGACGCCATGACCCAGTACAAGGGCAAGTACATCCTCATCTGCGAGGGCGGCATCCCCATGAAGGATGGCGGCGTCTACGGCAAGGTGGGCGGCAAGACCATGCTGGACATCGCCAAGGCGGCCACCAAGGACGCCCTGGCCACCATCTGCGTGGGCAACTGCGCCTGCTCCGGCGGCGTCCAGGCGGCCAAGCCCAACCCCACCGGCGCGGTGAGCGTGGAGAAGGCCACCGGGGTCAAGACCATCAACATCAACGGCTGCCCGCCCAACCCCATCAACATCATCGCCACCGTGGTCCACTACCTCCTGCTGGGCAAGCTGCCGGCCCTGGACGCCAAGGGTCGGCCGTTGTTCGCCTATGGCATGAACATCCACGACAACTGCCCCCGCCGCGCCCACTACGAGGCCGGCGAGTTCGTCAAGAAGTTCGGCGACGAGGGGGCCATGAAGGGCTGGTGCCTGGCCGAGGTCGGCTGCAAGGGCCCCAACACCTTCAACAACTGCCCTCAGGTCATGTTCAACGACGGCACCAACTGGCCCATCGGCGCCGGCCATCCCTGCATCGGCTGCTCCGAGCCGAACTTCTGGGATGAGCAGTCGCCCTTCTATCAGCCCATCTAAGGCTGGGCCGTGGGGATGTTCTTGGCATTTGGCAAGTGATTACAGCTCCATGAAGGAGGTCCAATACAATGGCTAAATACACCATCGATCCCATCACCCGCATCGAGGGCCATCTGCGCATCGATGTGGAGATCGAGGGCGGCAAGGTCACCAACGCCTGGAGTTCGGCTCAGCTTTTCCGCGGTCTGGAGCTCATCCTCCAGGGCCGCGACCCCCGCGACGCCCCCCATATCACCCAGCGCGCCTGCGGCGTTTGCACCGAGGTGCACGCCCTGGCCTCCATCCGGGCCATCGACGACGCCCTGAAGGCCTATCCCCCGGCCCTGGGCCGCCTGGCCCGCAACCTGGTCCACGGCGCCCAGTTCGTTCACGACCACATCACCCACTTCTATGCCCTGCACGCCCTGGACTTCGTGGACGTGGTCAGCGCCTTGAAGGCCGACCCCAAGAAGACCGCCGCCCTGGCCGAGAGCCTGGGCAACTATCCCAAGAGCGGCTCGGCCGATTTCAAGGCGGTGCAGGAGCGGCTCAAGACCTTCGTGGAGAGCGGCCAGTTGGGCCCCTTCGCCAACGGCTACTGGGGCCATCCCGACTACCGTCTGCCGGCCGAGGCCAACCTGATGGCCACCGCCCACTACCTGGAGTGGCTGCGCCTACAGGTCAAGGCCGCCCGCATGATGGCCCTGTTCGGGGCCAAGAACCCCCACGTGCAGACCTACGTGGCCGGCGGCGTCTCCTGCGTCCAGGACATCCTGTCGGTGGATCGTCTGGCCGAGTTCCTCTACTACCTGAAGGAAATGCAGGCCTTCATCGACAACGTCTACCTGCCCGACCTGTTGGCGGTGGCCAGCTTCTACAAGGACTGGGGCGCCAACAACATCGGCGGCTGCACCAACTTCCTGGCCTACGGCAACTTCCCGCAGAACAGCGGCGCCTTCGCCTCGGAGAAGATGTTCCTGCCCGGCGGCGTCATCGCCAAGCGCGACCTTAGCAAGGTCATGGCGGTGGATCCGGCCAAGATCACCGAGGAGGTCAAGCGGGCCTGGTACTCCGACGGCCCGGCCCTGCACCCCAGCAAGGGCGAGACCAAGTTCATCAAGCCCGACTACGATTACGACGGCAAGTACAGCTACTTCAAGGCCCCGCGTTACGACGGCATGGCGGTGGAGGTCGGGCCCCTGGCCCAGGTCCTGGCGGCCTACGGCAATGGCCATGCCCAGACCAAGGCCATGGTGGAGGCGGTGCTCAAGCACCTGTCCATCCCCGCCACCGCCCTGTTCAGCACCCTGGGCCGGGCCGCGGCCCGCTGCATCGAGACCAAGGTCATCGCCGACGCCATGGGCGGCTGGGTGATGGAGGTCATCGAGGAGGTGAAGAAGGGCAACCTGGCCACCGCCGCCGAGTGGAAGTGGCCGGGCGAGGCCATGGGCGCCGGCCTGATCGACGTGCCCCGCGGCGCCCTGGGCCACTGGATCCACATTGACGCCAAGAACAAGATCCAGAACTACCAATTGGTGGTGCCCTCCACCTGGAACCTGGGTCCCCGCGACGCCAAGGGCCAACTGGGCCCGGTGGAGGAGGCCCTGGTGGGCACTCCGGTGGCCGATCCCAAGCGGCCCTTGGAGATCATCCGCACCGTGCACTCCTTCGACCCCTGCATCGCCTGCGGCGTGCACGTCATCGATCCCCAGACCAACCAGGTGCACAAGATCAAGGTGCTCTAGGCCTGGGCATTTCCTCACGATTCACCACCGGGGCGGCGGGGTCATCCCGCCGCCCCGGCGGCTGATGGCCCCGGGGTCTCGCCCCTGAAGGCGCTTTCTGCTAAACTCCAACTTGTGCCAGAGCCAATGCCAAAAGAAGCCAGCATGCAACCAACCGCCAGCCAACGCATCGTGGTGATGGGGGTGGGCAACGTCCTGCTCAGCGACGAAGGCGTGGGCGTCCGGGTGCTGCGCGAGCTGCGGGCCCGCTACGACTTTCCCGCCAACGTCCGCCTGGTGGACGGCGGGGTTCTGGGGCTGAGCCTGACCGGCACCTTCATGGACGCCGACCAGGTGATCGTCATCGACGCCGTGCGCGGCGGCGACGAGCCCGGAACCATCTACCGTTTCGCTTGGGAGGCCAAGCCCGAGCATGTGCAGTACAAAGACAGCCTGCACCAGATCGATCTGATGGAGACCATGGCCCTGTTGCCCCTGGTGGGCGATCCGCCTTCGGTCCTGGTGGTGGGGGTGGAGTACGAGGACATCGACAACTGGGGCCTGACGCTCACGCCCAAGGTGGAGCGCGCGGTGCCGCACCTGGTGGAGCTGGTGGTCCAGGAGCTGGCCGCCCTGGGGGTGGCCGCCCAGAAACTCGAAACCCCGCGCGAGGTGGGCAATGTGTTTGGCGGTCCCGGCACGGATAGTTGAGATCAACGGCGAAATGGCCAAGGTGGACGTCGGCGGCGTGCAACGCATGGTCAGCCTGATGCTGGTGCCTGGCCTGGAGCTGGGCGACTATGTCATCACCCATGCCGGCTTCGCCCTGCACAAGGTGGAGGAGGCCGACGCCCAGGCCTCGATAGCCCTG
>JAIUYB010000271.1 GCA_020216625.1 Desulfarculus sp. | reverse complement strand
CGAAGATGGACTTGGTCTGCATCAGGGCGGCCAGGCGCAGGGCCGGGCGCATGAAGTCGCTGAAGACGAAGAAGGTGGCCCCATAGGGGATCAGCCCGCCATGCAGGGCCATGCCGTTGACCATGGCCCCCATGGCGTGCTCGCGCACCCCGAAGTGGATGTTGCGCCCGCAGTCCGGGCCGGTCCCGCGCAGGTCGCCGGAGCCCTTGATCACGGTCTTGGTGGAGGGGGCCAGGTCGGCCGAGCCGCCGATGAGGTTCTGCACCACCGGAGCCAGGGCGTTGATGACCTGGCCCGAGGCAACCCGGGTGGCCACCGGCTTGTCGGCCGGATCGAAGACCGGCAGGGCCTCCCGCCAGCCCGAGGGGAGTTGACCCTTGAGCCAGGCCGCGTACTGGCGGCCCAGCTCGGGATTGGCCTGCATATAGGCGGCCAGGGCCTGCTGCCACTGGTCCTCGGCCTGGCGGCCGCGCTCCCGGGCCTGGCGCAGATGGCTTAAAACCTCCGGGGGCACGTGGAAGGGATCGCTGGGCCAGCCGAAGCAGGCGCGGGTGGCCTGGGTCGCCTCGGCCCCCAGGGGCTCGCCGTGGGCGGCGGCGCTGTCCTGCTTGGGGCTGCCGCAGCCGATGTGGGTGCGGACCATGACCAGGCTGGGCCGGTCGGTTTCGGCCCGGGCGGCGTCGATGGCGGTCATGATCGCCTCCACGTCGTCGCCCTCGTCCACCCGGAGCACCTGCCAGCCGTAGGCCTCGAAACGCCCGCCCACGTCCTCGGTGAATGCCAGGTCGGTGCCGCCCTCGATAGAGATCTTGTTGTCGTCGTAGAGGTAGATCAGCTTGCCCAGGCCCAGGGTGGCGGCCAGGCTGGCGGCCTCGGAGGCCACGCCCTCCATCAGGTCGCCGTCGCTGACGATGGCGTAGGTGTAGTGGTCCACGATGGTCTGGCCGGGGCGGTTAAGGCGGCCGGCCAGGTGCTTCTCGGCCGCGGCCATGCCCACGCCCATGGCGAAGCCCTGGCCCAGGGGGCCGGTGGTGGCCTCGACCCCGGGGCAGAGGCCGAATTCGGGGTGGCCGGCGGTCTTGGATTCCCACTGACGGAAGGCCTTGAGATCGTTGAGGGTAAGGTCGTAGCCGGTCAGGTGCAACAGGGCGTAGAGCAGGGCCGAGCCATGGCCGGCGGAGAGGATGAAACGGTCGCGGTCGGCCCACCGGGGGTTGGCCGGGTTGTGCTTCAGGTAGCGGTCCCAGAGCACGTAGGCCATGGTGGCCGCGCCCAGGGGCATGCCGGGGTGGCCGGAATTGGCCGCCTCCACCATGTCCACCGCCAACATGCGGATGGTGTTGACGCAAAGCTTGTCCATATCGCCCTGAATCTCGGCCATGGAACCTCTCCGTTGTCCGGGGATGGGTGCGGTTGAATCCGTGGCGGCCAGCCCGTGGCTCGCGCCGCCCCAACTATCGGCCATCAGGCCCAATTTGGCAAGCGCAACCTGCTCACCCCCGCCCAGCGATTTCCTTGCATTTTCCGGGCGTCGCCCCTTCTCGCCTTGCAGGCTGCAAATGCTTCTTTCCAGCGGCGGGATTGGCCCTCATGCGTCTTTGTGAAAGAGTTGCGCACCCTTGGACCAGCCTCCGCCCGCCGCTCGCCGATCCGGGTCCGCCCGGCCCGGGCTGGCACGGCTTTCGCTTTGCTCAGGTTCGGGACGGCCGCCTGTCCGGCGGGAGGGCTGAGAGCCCGTCGGAGCCGACACCCGCAGCGTCAACACCCAGGGAAAGGTTGAGCGTCCCCATGCCCGTGGAAAAAAAGCAACTCATCGCCTTGATGGAGGGCCTGCCGGCCGGAAGCGAGTTGGTGTATCAGCTTTCCCCGACCTTTGGCGGCAACTATGTGGTCATCGCCAACGATCCCGGGGCCAAGAAACGCTTCATCATGCGTTGGGGCAAAAGCCTGGACGTGGCAAAGGCCAGCGATCCCTTCATCGCCGCCGACAAGGCCAAGAAGATCGCGGAGTGGGTGGCCGAGCGTAACCCCAGCCCGGTGGCGTAGGCGAACCTCGAATCCGGCGGTTTCATCCGACCCCGATCCCAGCCCCCCCAGCGACGGCTCCGCGTCCTCCCAATCCCATCCGGGAGACGCGGAGCCGCCGTCATGGCCCCGCCCGCCGCCTAGCGGTAGGGGTCCAGGTTCCACTCCAGCTCGTGCATCCGGCGTTGCTCCTCGGCTGCGGTGGGGTTGTAGTCCCCCGGCCATTGGGCGCAGCCGCCGGCAAAGCCGGCCAGGACCAAGAGCAACATCAACCACGCAACCTTGACGGTCATACCCACGCTCCCCTCCTTGCACCGGAGATCGGTTCATTGCCTCGCCGCGATTGGTTGTCAGCGATTGTTGCACTGATCGCGCGCAAAGGGAAGCCCCGGCTGGCGTCTATTCGCCGATGATCTTGACCAGGACCCGCTTCCGGCGTCCCCCGTCGAACTCGCCGTAGAAGATCTGCTCCCAGGGCCCCAGGTCCAGCCGCCCGCCGGTCACCGCCACCACCACCTCGCGCCCCATCACCTGGCGCTTCAGGTGGGCGTCGGCGTTGTCCTCGCCGGTGCGGTTGTGCTGGTACTGGCTCACCGGGGCGTGGGGGGCCAGACGCTCCAGCCATTGCTCGTAGTCCTGGTGCAGGCCGGACTCGTCGTCGTTGATGAAGACGCTGGCGGTGATGTGCATGGCGTTGACCAGGCACAGGCCCTCGCGCACGCCGCTGGCCTGGAGCGCGGCCTCCACCTCCGGGGTGATGTTCACGAAGGCCCGGCGGCCGGGGATCTGGAACCAAAGCTCCTGGCGGTGGGACTTCACGCCTGGGTTCTCCGGGGGCGGGCAGGGGTGGGCGGCGAGGCGGGCCAATGGCGGCCCGCCCCCGGGTGGAACGGATCAGGAGCGCTGGAAGTACCAGGGCATGCGGTAGATATGGGGATCGGTCTCGATGCGGGTGGCGTTGTAGAGCGCGTCCACGCCCTTGAACCAGTCCTCGGCGATGCGGTAGAAGCCGTCGCTGTTGGGATGCTTGAAGTCCTCCATCAGCCAGCTTTGGGCGGCGCCGGTGCCGGAGTCATAGAGGTCCCACCAAGCGCCGTCGGTGAAGATGTCCACCCGGTCCAGCTTGGCGCGCAGCTGCTCGTTGTAGTACTTGGCCCGGCTGGTGAGGTTGGCGTCCAGGTAGGCCGGCACGCCGGAGACGACGATGGCCGGGCGCAGGTTGGGATCGCTGATCCCGCCCAGGGCCGAATCCACGATGGCCTGGACGTTGGAGACCATGGCCGCGGCCAGGTCCTCGATGGCGTCGCCCTGGTTGTAGTCCAGGTCGTTGGTGCCCACCATGATCACCACGAAGTTGGCCCCCTCGCCCGCGCCCCAGTCGTGGGACTGGGTGGCCGGCAGGATGGAGCCGGTGGTGCCGCCGGGGTTGCCGTGGAAATAGACCTGGGTGCCGCCGGGGATGCTGCGGAACATGGAATAGCCGGGGTCATTGAGGCGGGAGTAGAAGATGCTTTGCAGCGGCGCGCTGTCGGTGAGGCTGTCGCCGATGGCCGAGCAGAGGAAGCGGTATTCGTCGCCGGAATAGGCGGCCGCCTGCCCCTGGAAGTTGGGGTTGGTCCCGTCATAGAGGTTGTAGGACAGGATTGGGTCGGCGGCCCGGGCCGCGCCCGCGAGGGCCACCAGGCCCAGGACCAACAGGCAGGTCAGGGCCAGGCACTTGGTTTTGCTGGTCATGTGCTTCCTCGGTTGCGCGGCGGCGGAAGGCCGCCCTTGACGTTTCGGGCCAGGCGTACGGCTATGATAGGCCCCTTTGCCGGGACCGTCAATCCTGGTTAGACCGGGGTGGTGAGGCCCGGCCCGTCGCGGCGGGCTAGAAATATTTCTCCAGAACGTGATCCAGGGCGGCGCGGTCCACCCCTTGGTCGTAGAGCGGGCCGGCGGCCAGGGCTGGGAAGTGGCCGCTGTAGGGGGCGCGCTCCCCCCGCCAGATCACCCCCAAGGGGATGCGCTGTCCGAACTCCTGGGCCTTGGTGAGCGCGGCGGCGAAGTCGGTGGGGTCGTGGCTGGCGTCCAGGTGGTAGACCCGCTCCTGGTACCACTTGAAGGTGTTGACCTTGTTGAAGGAGACGCAGGGCTGCAACACGTCCACCAGGGCCAGGCCCTCCACCGCCAGGGCTTGTTCCAACAGGCCGGCCAGGTGGTCGGGCTCGCCGGTGAAGCCTCGGGCCACGAAACTGATCCGGTGCAGCACCGCCACCGCCAGGGGCTGGAAGGGCGCGGCCCAGACCCCCTCGGGCTGGGTCTTGGTGACGAAGCCCTCCAGGCTGGTGGGGCTGGCCTGGCCCTTGGTCAGGCCATAGACCTGGTTGTCGTGCACGATCACGGTCAGGTCGATGTTGCGCCTCAAGGCGGCCAGGAAGTGGTTGCCGCCCTCGCCGTAGTGGCAGCCGTCGCCGCTGTTGACCACCACCTTGATCCGGGGGTTGGCC
>JAIUYB010000270.1 GCA_020216625.1 Desulfarculus sp. | reverse complement strand
GTGTCGATGCTGCGCCCCACGAACTGGCTGACGTTGCGCACCGCGGCCAACAGGCTCTCCGGGCTCTGGAAGACGCGGTCGGTGAGCTCCAACCGGCCGCCACGCTCCACGTAGATCTCGCCTGGCCCGTTGATCAGGACCTCGCTGACCTCCTCGTCCAGGAGGAAGTCGCGCACCGGGGCGAAAAATTGGAGCACGGTTTCGGAGAACAGGGGCCGCTCGTTCATGCCTAGCTCCCTCCACCCTGGCGGATCAACCAGGCGCGCGCCTTGTCGGCCCTGGGTCCGCTGGGTTCCAGCTCCAGGTATCGCTGGAAAGCCTCGCGCGCGCAGGCCGTGTCCTTGAAATGGCCGGCGCAGACCCCGCCCAGGTTGTAGTGGGCCTGGGCATGGCCGGGTCCGGCCTGGATGGCGGCCTGGAAGTCCCTGCGGGCCTGGGCGGGGCGATCCAGGCGCAACTGAATCGTGCCGCGCAGGTTTAGGGCGGCCGGGTCCTGGGGATGGGCCTCGCAGATGGCCTCGGCCAGGGTCAGGGCCTCGGCCGGGCGATCCTGCCGGAGCCGCACCAAGGCCAGGTTGAAGCGCGCCGCTTCCAAATCCGGCTCCAGCTCCGCGGCCCGGGCCAGGCGCTGGCCGGCCTCTTCCAGGTTGGCGGGTTGGTCCATCTCCAGCCGGGCCAGGCCCAGGAGTCCGGCCAGATTGTCGGGCTGCACCTCCAGGGTCTGGGCATAGAGTGTGGCGGCCTCGGAGGGGCGTTGCAGGTCGACCAGGGCCTTGGCCGCGCAGAGGGGCCCGGCGGGCAGCTCCGGGGATAAGGCCCGCGCCTTCTCCGCCATCTCCAGGCGGCGGGCCGGCTCCAGGTCTGGCAATTGACAGAGCGCCAGCCAATTCGCGGCATCGCCCGGCTCCAACTCCGCCGCCCGCTCCAGGTAATGGCGGGCCTTGGCCAGACGGTCTTCCAGAAGCATGGCCAAGCCCAGGGTCCGATGGCTGCTGGCTTGTTCAGGCAGTCTGCGCCAGGCGCTCACCGCCCGGGCCCGCAACCGCGACCAGTCGCGTTGCGCATCGGGCAGACCCAACCCGCGGCGGGACAGGCTCAACCAGGCCGTCACCTCGATACGCTGAGCCAGGCTGTTGGGATCCTTGGCAGCCTGGGTTTGGTCCGCGCGCTCCCGCTCCAGGCGGGCCAAGGTGGGCGGATCCAGGCTGTAGAGTTGGCCTCGGCGATTCAGGGGAGGGGGTGGGGTATTGGGCTTCGGCGGCAGGGATGGAAGGCGCGTAGCGGCGGGTTCGGTCTTGGCCGGGGCGGTTGGTTCCGGCCTGGCGACCGTCGCGGTCGCGGCCTGGGGCTGATCCAGGCGCAGGCCCGCCAACCAGGCATCGGCTCGGTCCATGCCCTGGGCGGTGGGCGCGGTGAGGCTGATCAGGATCAGACCGCGAGGCGAGGGAAGGTAGATCCGCCGGGTCAGGAGGCCCTGCCAGGTGTAGTCCAGGGCCAGGGCCGGACTGTCCGCGATCGTGAGGCGGGATTGCCCCAACCCTTCCAGGCCGGGCAACAGCTCCCGCAGGCCAGCCTTTTGCCGCGCCGACCACTCGGGATCATCCAGAGCCTTGGCGGGGAGCGACGGCCAGACCTCCACCCGGGCTTCCAGGCCGGAGGCCAGGGCCAGGTGTAGCAGGAGCTGGGGCTGGCCGGGTTGGCGGGGATGCTGGCGGCTCCCGGCTGGCAGAGGCGCCACCAGGCCCACCACTTCCAGGCGCAGGTCGGTCGGAGCATCTCCGCGGGCCGCGGTGGTGACGGGTGCATTTCCAGGCTGGCCTAGGGCGGTCAGTTGGGCGCAGCCAGCCACCAAAAGCAGGGTCGACAGGTAGACGAGCGCCCACAGCCGGCGTTGCAGATGATGGTTCAGCGCGAGCATACCGAATGCTTCTCCTTGACCTCCTGGCGCAGGGGGTCGTCGGTGGTCAACAGAGGCAGGGCCTGGCTCCATTTGGCGCAGGCCTGGGACCGCTTGCCCAGGCCTTCCAGCACGTCCCCCTCCTGGATCAGGCGCTGGGCCTGGCGCTGCAAACCAAGGCGCGCCTTCGCCAGGCCCTCCTGGGCGGCGGCAAGGTCGGGTTTCAGGCCCAGGGCGCGGAGGAAGGCGGCCTGGGCTTCCAGGAGGTTGCCCTTTTTCATTTGGGCCCCGCCCTGTTGGACCAGGTTTTCCGCCTGTTTCAGGGCTCGGGTCTCCACCAGCGCCAGGAGTTCATTGGCTCGAGGGGTGACCGGCAGTTCTCTGGAGGGGTCCAGGGCCAGGGCCTGCACAAGTCCTTCGCGGGCCGGGGCCAGCCGGTCGGCCTTGAGCGCCGCCTCGGCGTTGGCCACCAGCTTGGCCGCTTCGGTCTCGCGCAGTTGCCGGGTGGCGGCCTCGGTCTCCTGTTGACGGAGAGTTTGTTCCGCCAGGGCCCGGGCCTGGAACACCAGGTGGCGGGCCAAGGCCTGATCGGGGTCCAAGTCCAGGGCTTGGCGGGCCAGGTCCTCCGCCGGTCCGGTGCGGGCCTGGGCAAGGGCGGCCTGGGCCTGGGAGAGCAACTGGTCTATCTGGGCCTGGCGTTGGGCGGCTTCCTGGCGTTGGCGGCTGGCCAGTGCGTCGGCCTGTTCCTTGGCCGATTGCGCTTGGGCCAGGAGGGCCTTGGCCTCGGCCTGCTCGGGGTCGGCGGCCAGGGCCTGGCGCAGGTGGTTGATGGCCTGGTCATGGGACCCGGCCTCCAGGGCCTGCCGGGCCTTGGCCAGGTTAATGACCACCAGGCGCTGGCGCTGGCTGGCCTCCTCGCCGCGTTGGCGCTCCTGCACCGTCCGGTCGAGCTGGCCAGAGTCGCCGCCATCGGAGCCGCCGAAGATCAGGGCCAGAGCCAATAGCAGCAGGGCCAGACCGGCGCCACCATAGAGAAACAGACGCTTACGGCTGACGACCGGTTTCAGGGGGGGGAAGGCCGGTGTCGCCAGGGCCTCCGATGGGCCCGGGCTGGGGTTGATAGGAGATGGCTCCCGCCGCGACCCTTCCAGGTGGAGTTCGACCTCCCCCAGGCGCAGGCTTCCACCTGGTTCCAAGCGGGCCTGGTTCACCCGCCGGCCGTCCAGGAGCAAGCCGGCGGTGCTGCCCAGATCGCGCACCAGGATCCCCTCGGCGTCAACCTCGATCTCGGCATGCTGGCGGGAGACGCTGGGATGGGTGAGATGGATCTGGTTCTCCGGGCTGCGACCCAGGCAGAAGCGTCCCGGGCGCAGGGGAAAGGTCTGTCCATCCTGGGAACCCCCGCGCACCACCAGCCGAGCCACCACCTCCGGATCTTCCGCGGCTGGCGCGGCGGGGATCACCCTGGTATGGCCCTCGGTCGACGATGCCCCGGTTGGAGACGTGGGGTGCTGGGTGGTTTCCGGGGGAAGATCCTGGCCCGGGGGTGGATCACCCCAGGTCAGGGCGAAGGGACCCACCGCCAATGGCGGGCCGGACAGGGCGGGGGCCTGACCTGGGGCCAAGTCGCGGCAGGCCACGCCGAAGGGACTCACTTCCAAAAGGATGGCGCGGGGCGAGACCTGGGGGTGGTCTAGGACCAGATCGCATTCCAGCGAACTGCCCACCACGTACTGGCCCGGGGCCAGCTCCCGGCTTTGCACCGGGGCGCCGTCGAGCCACACCGTAAGCTTGATTGAGGCCAAGGCGAAATCTCTCCTGAACGGGACCCATGACGGGGCCTTGCTGGGAATTAACGCCCCAGCTTGGCCCGGGCCTGGGCCAGGTAATCGGCTGTTTTCTGGTGCAGGGGATGCTGGGGATCCGGCACCAGGTTGAGCACCCGCAGCCATTGCTGGATGGCGGTTTCGTAATTCAGGTAGTTGAAGTTTTGCAGGCCCAGGCGGAAGGCATCCTCGGCCTGCTGGATGATCTCCCGTTCCACCCGGGCCAGCTTGATTTGCGCGGCCTGTAGGCTGGGGTCCAATTCCAGGGCGCGGCGGAACTCCTGGGCGGCATCGTTCAGGTGGCCGGCCTCATAGTAGGTTTGGCCGCTTTGCAGGTGGCTGGCGGCTTGGGAGGCGCTGGCCGGAGGGGCCGGGGCCTGGGGGCTCCGACCGGTGGTGCTCGGGGATGGCGTGGTGGTGTTGGTGACCGTTGTCGACGGGGGGGCGGGGGATGATGACGGAGCGGCGCTGGTGGCGGTTGGGGTCTCGGCGGGCGGCGGGGTCTGGTCCCTGCCTGTCCCCAGCAGAGAGACCGCCGCGATCAGAATCGCAATCGCCAGGGCGGACAGGCCCGCCACCAGGATCAACCTTCGGCTCTTGCCCGCGGTCTTGACCGGCCTGGGCGCGGAGGCGGCCTGCATCACCGTGGCCTGTCCAGTCTGGGCCAGGGGCGACGCGCCGCCGGAAACCGCGAGCTCCACCAGAGTCAGGCGAGCCTGGCCCAGGCTGACCACGTCGCCGGGCTGCAATTGGGCCTCCTCGATCCTCTGGCCATTGACCAGCGTGCCATTGGCC
>JAIUYB010000269.1 GCA_020216625.1 Desulfarculus sp. | reverse complement strand
GATCTTCTACCAGCTTTGGAAGTTCATCAGCCCCGGGCTCTACGAACGCGAACGCAAGATGGTCTGGCCGTTTGTGATCATCTCATCGGTGCTGTTCATCAGCGGCGCGGTCTTCTGCTACCTGGTGGTCTTCCCCTTCGCCTTCGCCTTCTTCATGAGCCTGGCCACCTCCGAAATCGTGCCCATGCTCAAGGTCAACGAATATCTCTCCTTCAGCTCCACCCTGCTCTTCCTCTTCGGACTCACCTTCGAGACCCCGCTGGTGCTGTTTTTCATGGCCAAGCTGGGCCTGGTCAACGCCCGGAAGCTGCGCAAGAACCGGCGCTACGCCATCCTGATCATCTTCATCGTGGCCGCGGTGGCCACCCCCACCCCGGACGTGGTCACCCAGTGCCTGATGGCCGCGCCCCTGATGCTGCTCTACGAGTTCTCCATCCTGCTCATCGCCCGGGCCGAGAAAAACAAGGCCCAGGAAGAGGCCGCCCAGGAATCCGAGAACGCGGCCTAGCCAACCAGGCGCCGGCCCGCGCCACCAGCCCCCGCCACCCACCATGGCGATCGAGGGGCCGGAATCCCACTCAATCCCCTACTAGCAGCGGGCGCTTGGGCTTGCGCCCCGCCTGGGTTACAATTTCCGGCAGGGAGAGGGGCCCCATCCTGGGAGGTGTGTGCCATGTCCACCAGCCTTGCCGCCGTCTGCCTGGCCCTGGCCTGGGCGCTCCTGCTGCCGACCCCGCGGACTCCCTCGGTCCAAGCCGCCGAGCCGCCACGGGAGATCCGCGAGCACCAGGGCCGAAAACTGGCCGCCTTCGCTCGCGACTACGATAACTCCATCAAGGGTCCCCAGAAGGTCGATCCCCAGGCCTTTCGTCTCAAAATCCACGGCCTGGTGGACCAGCCGCAGAGCCTGACCTACGACCAGGTCCTGGCCCTGCCCCCGGTGCGACGGGTGGCGACCCTGCCCTGCGTGGAGGGTTGGAGCGAGGTGCTGCTCTACGACGGCGCGCGGATCATGGATCTGCTGGCCCGGGCCGGGCTGAAGCCTCGGGCCAACAACATCATCTTCCGTTCGGCCGATGGCTACAGCACCTCCCTGCGCCTGGACTACATCCAAAAGAGCGACGCCCTGCTGGGTTATCGCATTAATGGCCTGGTGTTGGACGCCAAGCGCGGCTTCCCTTTCCAGGTGGTGGCCGAGCACCAGTTGGGCTATAAGTGGGCCAAGTGGGTGGTGGAGATCGAGGCCAGCGACCAGCCCTTCCGAGGCTACTGGGAGCAGCGCGGCTATCCCGAGGACGCCCACACCGACCGCTGAGAGCCCAGCGGCCCCATCACAGCCTGTTTCCACGCATGAGGGAGTCAGTCATGGACAAGGTTTGCGTGGCCCGCCGCATCCCCCAAGCCGGATTGGACCTGATCGCCCAGCACGCCGAGATGATTCTGTCGCCCCACGACCGGGCGTTGACTCGCGAGGAGCTGATGGATCTCTGCACCGGTTGCCGGGTGCTGGTGGCCACCCTGGCCAACCGCATCGACCGCGACTTCCTCCTGGCTCGACCGGAAATCCGCCTGGTGGCCAACGTGGCGGTGGGCTATGACAACGTGGACCTGGTCGCCGCCCGCGAGTTCGGGGTGATGGTCAGCAACACCCCGGGGGTGCTGACCGACGCCACCGCCGACCTGACCATGCTCCTGATCCTGGCCCTGCTACGCCGCCTGGTGGAGGGCGACCGTCTGGTGCGGGCCGGGGAGTTCCGGGGCATGCACCCCCTGTTCATGCTGGGCTCCGACCCCCGGGGCAAGGTCCTGGGCATCTATGGCATGGGGCGCATCGGCGAGGCGGTGGCCCAACGCGCCCTGTCCTTCGGCATGAAGATCGTCTACCACAACCGCCACCCCCGGCCCGAGGCCGAGCGCGAGTTGTCGGCCGAATACCTGGGCTTCGACGAGTTTTTGGGGGCCTGCGACGTGCTGGCCATCACCGCGCCCCTCACCGAGGAGACCCGGGGCGTCTTCAACTACCAGGCCTTCAAGCGCATGCGCCCCTCGGCCTACCTGGTCAACACCGGCCGGGGACCCATCGTGGTGGAAGAAGACCTGGTGCGCGCCCTCGATGACCGCCTCATCGCCGGCGCCGGCCTGGACGTCTATGAGTTCGAACCCAAGGTCCACCCCGGGCTCATCGAGCTGCCCAACGTCATCCTCAGCCCCCACCTGGGCTCGGCCACCATCGAAACCCGCAACCAAATGGCCGCCCTGGCCGCCCATAACGTCATCGCCTTCCTCCACGGCCAAGACCTGCCCAGCCGGGTGGTGTGAGGGAGAGAGGATTTGGGAAGGGTTGGAAAGTTCGTGGGGGAACCCTCCCAAAAGAAAGCTGTGATTGTTGATGGAACGGCGCTAGATAGTATGGATTGAGGCTCCGCAGCCAAAAGCCAAGCCAAACGGCGGCAGCCGTTTGGCGCGCCTTGTTCGGAGGGGGTTTGGGGGAACCATTTTTGCGCAGCAAAAAGGGTTCCCCCAAATTCTCTTCCCCACCTACCCCCGCAGGCGATCCTTGAGTTCGCGGATGAGGGCGAGGCAGGTTTGGTTGGCGTCGGCCACGATGCCCACGTCGGCCATCTGCATCATGACGGCGTTGGGGTTTTTGTTGACCGCGACAATGAAGTCGGCGTTGATGCCGGCGGTGTGCTGGATGGCCCCGGAGACGCCGAGGCTTATGAGCAGCTTGGGCTTGACCTGGCGCCCGGCCTGGCCGACCAGGGCCTCGTGCCCGGCCCACTGGCTGTGGACCACCGGGCGGGTGGCTCCGACCTCGCCGCCCAGCAGGCGGGCCAGCTCGTGCAGGTTTTTGAACTTCTTCTTGGAGCCCAGGCCGCGGCCGCCCACCACCACCACGGCGGCGTTCTCCAGCTCCTGCTGGCGGGCCGGCAGCCGTCGGCTCTCGATCAGGCGCAGGCGCTCGTCGGGCAGTTTGGCCGGCGGCTCCAGGCGGACCACCTCCGCCGTGCGAACGTAGTCGTGGGGCAGCTCCTGGAACGCCCCGGGGCGGACGGTGGCCATCTGGGGCTCGCCGGTGCTGACGATCTCGGCCAGGAGGTTGCCGCCAAAGGCGGGGGCGGTCTGGACCAGGCGGCCGTGATCGTCCAGGGCCAGTTCCACGCAGTCGGCGGTGAGCCCCACCCCCAGGCGCTTGGCCGCCCGGGCGGCCAGCTCCTTGCCGAAGCTGGTGGCCCCCACCAGGATCACCTGGGGCTGGCGTTTTTGGGCCAGGTCCACCAAGAGGCCGGTGAAGGCCTGCATGGGATAGCCCTCCAGGCGGGGATGGTCGCAGACATAGAGCCGGTCGGCCCCGTGGGCGGTGTACTCCATCACCCACTCGTCCAGGCCCTGGCCGAAGACCAGGGCGCAGACCCTGGCCCCGCTGGGCTGGGCCAGTTGGCGGGCCTTGGCCAGGAGTTGAAGGGTGACCCGGTTCTGGAAGTAGTTGCGCCAGTCGCCGAAGACCCAGATTTCGCGCCTCGCGTCCATGGCCCTACTCCGCCGCGCCCAGGTCGCGGCCGATGATGCCGCCCAGGCGGTCGCCGTGCCGGGCCAGGAGCTCCTGTACGCTCTTTTTCACCGCGCCACGCAGCAACACGGCCTTTTTCTGGGCGGCCGGGGAATAGACCCTGAGCATGCGTCCGCCGCTGGCGGCCAGGCCGGAGCGGGCCGGGTCCAGGCCGATCTCCTCGGGCCCCAGGCGGGTGATCCGGCCCCAGGCGAAGGCGTCCTCCAGCCCGCCCAGGGGGGTGTCGCGGGGCGCGGGGGCCTGGGTGGAGATGGTCAACAGGGCCGGAAGGTCCAGCTCCAGGGTCTCCAGGAAGCCGTCGCTGACCCGCTGCACCCGCAAGGCCTTGGGCAAGAGCTGCCACTGCTCCACGTTCAGGGCGGCGGCCAAGTCCAGATCCTCGGCCAGTTGCGCGCCGAGGTGGCCGGTCTCGCTATCGCTGCTGGCCGCGCCCAGAAGCACCAGGCCCAGCTCCGGGGCGATGCGGCGGATGGCCGCGCCCAGGGCCTGGCTGGTGGCCAGGGTGTCGGCTCCGGCCAGGGCGGGGTGGCAGAGCAAAAAGCCCTGGTCCGCGCCCAGGGCGATGGCCTCGCGCAGGACCTCCTCGGCTTGGGGCGGCCCCATGGTCAGGGCGATGAGCTCGCCCCCGCCGGCGGCCTTGAGCCGCAACCCGGCCTCCAGGGCGCGCTTGGCGGCGGGGTCGGTCATGCCCTCGGCCAGGTCGCGCTTGAGCCGGCCGGTGGCGGGGTCCCAGGGCAGCTCGGCCACCTGGGGCACCTGTTTGAGGCAGACCACGATCTGCATGGTTATCTCCCGGGCTCCTCGCGCCAAGCCGACAAGAGGAGGGCTTGCTTCGTCGCCGGCGCCTCGCAATGACGCGATGGGTGGAGCTTCTCTTATCTTTCCCTTTGCGCCAATGCACCAGCAGTGGAATGGCAACGATCGGTTTCTGCCCCCCAGCGGCTTTCT
>JAIUYB010000268.1 GCA_020216625.1 Desulfarculus sp. | reverse complement strand
GAGTATCTTATCCCATATTATCAGACTGTTAAAGTGCACTCTCTCTGCGCTCGCCGTGCAATGGTCTCTAATTGCTATTTAACCTTATTTGCTAGCTTCCCCTTTCTTTCATCTAATTGTCACGCATATCACCTTCTGGCCTTGACCCTGTTTGCCAACATAATGCCAACCTCAGGCGCCTGTTCACACCTGGGGCTTGCGCGAAAGCGCCTGGATGCGGACAATGGGGAGGCCGTGAACGAGGCCACGGGGCCGGGAGGAGGCGCACCATGGACAACACCGCTAAACCGCTCAACATCACCGTGCTCGGCGCCGGAAGCTGGGGCACCGCCATCGCCCAGCATCTCTGCGGGGCCGGCCACCGAGTGCGGCTCTGGGCCTACGAGCCCGAGGTGGCCCAGGCCATCAATGACCAGCACGAAAACACCCGTTTTCTCTCCGGCGTGGCCCTGCACCCCGATTTGCGCGCCAGCCAGGACATGGCCGAGGCCCTGGCCGGAGCCGAGATGGTGATGTTGGTGATGCCCACCCACGTCTTCCGGACGGTGTTGACCCAGGCGGCCGAGCACCTGCCCAGCGGGGCGGCCCTGGTTTCCTGCTCCAAGGGCATCGAGCTGGCCACCGGCTACACCATGCTGGAGGTGGCCGAGGAGGTCTTGGCCAAAAACTTCCACCGCCGCCTGGCCTGCCTGTCCGGCCCCAGCTTCGCCCGTGAGGTGGCCAAGGGCGTGCCCACCGCGGTGACGGTGGCCAGCCGGGCCGACGAGGTGGCCCGGACGGTGCAGGCCGCCTTCGCCACCGCTCGCTTCCGGGTCTACACCAGCTTGGACGTGACCGGGGTGGAGATGGGCGGGGCGGTCAAGAACCCCCTGGCCATCGCCGCCGGCATGGTCCAGGGCCTCAAGCTGGGGCACAACACCCTGGCCGCGCTCATCACCCGAGGTCTGGCCGAGATGACCCGCCTGGCCATGGCCCGGGGCGGCCAGATGGCCACCCTGGCCGGGCTGGCCGGCCTGGGCGACCTGGTGCTGACCTGCACCAGCCCCCAGAGCCGCAACTACCAGGTGGGCCAGCGCCTGGGCCAAGGCGAGAAGATCGGCGAGATCACCGCCAACTTGGGCGGGGCGGTGGCCGAGGGCGTACACAACACCCGCACGGTTTTGGAGCTGGCCCAGCGCAGCGAGGTGGAAATGCCCATCATCGCGGCGGTTCATGGCGTGATCTACCAGGACCAGCCCCCCCAGCAGGCCCTGGACACCTTGATGACACGCAGTCTCAAGGCCGAGCTGACCTTCCCATTCCCGCTACGCAACAGCTAGTTACCATTTTCTTCCACAATCCTGGTCACAACCGTTATTCACAAGCAAATTCATTACTTGCCTCTCCCACTTTATTACTATATTGTACCGGGTATTCCCGTGACGCCCTGTCTTGCTCCAGATCGCGGCGTCATCCCGTGCTCGCGCAACCGGGCCCTGGATTGGCCCCCGGTGGATTCCGCCGCAGGTCTGGGAGGCTTTTTTGTTCTCGCTCCAACCACGCAGCACCTACTTCCAGACCCTGGTGGACCAGGAATCCCTGGTCATCTACCAGCGGCAAATCGTGCTGCGCTGGAGCTTCACCGGGGTGGTGGCCTTCGCCATCGCCCTGGCCTATTTCACCGGCCACCCCGCCCCGGCGGTGGAAAGCGCCACCTACGTCCTGCCCTTTTTCGCGGCCTACAACCTCTGGTTGCACTGGCGCACCAAAACCGGCCGCATCGGCAAGGCGGCCGCCTACCTCAACGTCAGCGTGGACCACCTCCTGCTCTGCGCCTACCTGGTGCAGATTTCCTGGCGCATGTCCGCCGAAAACATGGTCTTTTCATCGGCTAACGCCATCTTTCCCTTCATCGCCCTTTATTCCGCCTTTCGGATGGACTTCTGGGTCCTGACCTACAGCATCGTGGTGGGAATGCTCTGCTACAACGGCCTGTTCTTCCTCAACGCGCCCCGGCTGGACCCGGCCCTGGTGGCCGCCCTGCCGGAGCTGGGCTGGGACGGCCAGGTCTTCCGCAGCCTCTACCTGCTGACCCTGGAGGTCATCTTCTATTTCATCCCCGCCTACCTACGCCACCTGTTGGCCATGGAGGAGAAGCTGTTCCAGGAAAAGGAAGCCATGCAGGAGCGCTATCAGGCCGACCTGGAGCGGGAGGTGGAGGCCAAGACCGCCGAGCTGCGCCAGACCAACCAGGCGCTGCAGAACGCGTTGGACGAGGTGCGCACCCTGGAGGGGCTCTTGCCCATCTGTTCGCGCTGCAAGAAAATCCGCGACGACAGCGGCCGTTGGCTGGGCATGGAGCAGTACCTGGCCAACCTCTCCAACGTACGGGTCACCCATGGTCTGTGCGAGGAGTGTTTCGCCGTCATCTATCCCGACATCGCCGAGGAGGTGATCCTGCACCTGAAGGATCTGGACCATAAGGAATAGCCCGCCCCGCCCGGACCTTGCCAGTCCGGGACGCGCCTGCTTGACGGTAGAATCCGGCCTGGTCCGGAGAGGCGATCCGACCCGCCGCCGGCCCGCATGGCGCAATCTTATTCCTCTATAATTCGTCCCTTATCTGGCGCGCGTGAGGCCCTGGATGGCCCGTTTGCAGAACATGTATGCCCAAAGCCAGTTTTTCCGGCAGATGGTGGCCCAGGAATCCCATCGCCTTTTCCAGGCCCAGCTCAAGCTGCGCTGGATTTTCGTCCTGGCCTTGGCCCTGGCGCTTTGCCTGGCCGAGGCCATGGGCCGGCCCCAGTACCTGGCCGGCCACGGCGTGCTCCTGACCGCGGCCTTCGCCCTGTTCAACCTCGCTCTCCAGGTGTTCGATTGGCGCGGCCAGGCCGGTTCCTGGACCATCTACGCCACCGTTCTGGTGGATCATGTCCTGATCACCCTGCACCTGGTGTTCATCGCCCGCCAGATGGACCCCGGCGACGTGCTCTGGTCGCCGGAAAACCTGATCTTCGCCATGATCAGCCTCAACACCGCCCTGCGCCTGTCCTACGCCGGGCTTTCCTTTAGCTTGTTATGTAATTTCATTGGCTTGAATATTGTTTTCGCGGTCGCCCAGTTTCACCTCGACCCCTCCCTGCTTCTGCGCCTGTCGGATATCGGCCCTCGGGGTCACGTGATCCGGGTTATGTTCATGTTGGCCATGGGCGGCTTCTTTTTCACTATTCCCCTGGTGTTTCGCCACCTCTTGGCCCAGCAGGAGACGCTTTTCCGGGCCCGTAAGGCCCTGCAAGATCGCCAGAGCCAGCTTTTGGAGGACGAAGTGGCGGAGCAGACCGCGATCCTGCGCCGCACCAACCAGGAGTTGCGCGCCGCCCTGGGCGAGGTCCAGACCCTGGAGTCGCTCTTGCCGATCTGCTCCCGCTGCAAGAAAATAAAGGATAATCAAGGACGTTGGCTGAGTCTGGAGCAATACCTGGCCGCCCGACCCAAGGTCCGGGTCACCCATGGCCTGTGTGAACCATGTTTCGCGATTCTTTATCCCGAGATCGCCGAGGAGGTGATCTTGCAACTCAAGGACCTGGACCAGAAGCGCTGATCCCCCACCCACCCACGGCCGCGCCTCGCCCACAGGTTCGGCTGGGTCCAGGAGACCGCCTTGCCCCTACCCGACGCCTCCAACCCGGCCTTCCGGCGTTTGGTGAAGCAGGAGTCGCGGCGGATATTTTTTAGCCAACTCAAGGCCCGCTGGGTCTTTTCTTTGCTGTTGGCCTGCGCCCTGGCCCTGGCCTGGCTCCTGGACCGGCCCCAGTTCGGCTCCGGCCACGGGGTGTGGCTGCTGGCGGTCTTCATCCTGTTCAACGCCATCCTGCAATGGTGCGGCGCCCACGGGCGGGACGGGAGCTGGACCATCTTCGCCACCCCCCTGATGGATCATGCCCTGATCAGCCTGCACCTGATCATCAGCACCCAGATCCTGGGTCCGACCCGGGTGGTCTGGGCCCCGGAGAATATCATTTTCCTCATCATCTCCTTCTACACCGCCCTGCGCCTGGATTACCGGGGCCTAGTCTTCAGCCTGGTTTTGAACTGCCTGGCCCTCAACCTGGTGTTTTATTTCTCCCGCGTCGGCCTGGACCCGGCCCTGCTGGCCCGCTTGCCGGAGATGGGGCTGGATGGCCACCTGATCCGGTTGATCATCTTCTTGACCCTGGGCGGGTTTTTTTACCTGATTCCCTTAGTTTTTCGGTACCTTCTGGCCAAGAACGAAGCCCTTTTCCAGGCCCGCCAAGCCCTGCGCGAAAGCCAGCGCCAGGATCTCGAACGCGCGGTGGCCGAAAAGACCTCCGCCCTGCAACAGACCAACCAGGACCTGCGCGCCGCCCTGCAGGACGTCCAAGCCCTGGAAGCCCTCTTGCCACTCTGCTCCCGCTGCAAGAAAATCAAGGATGACTCGGGGCGCTGGCTGGAGATGGAGCAATACCTGGCCCGCCGACCCCAGGTCCGGGTCACCCACGGCCTGTGCGAGCAATGCTTCGCGATCCT
>JAIUYB010000267.1 GCA_020216625.1 Desulfarculus sp. | reverse complement strand
TTGCTGGGAATTAAACACCAAGCGGGGCGCCGGGGCCGGTTGCGCGATCATGGTTGTGCCTGGGGCCTCCCATTCATTCACAACAAGGGATAGAAAATGCTAGAGTTACCAGGCCATCTCCGGCATGTCAAGCGATGAAGGGGGCATTGCCCGCCATCGTCCCTCAACCACCTCGCCCGGCAGATGGGTTGCCGGGTGACCAACCGGGAGTATCGCCATGAGCGCCACCACACCTCCCCCCCAGAGCATCGGCCCCTACAGCTCCTTTCGCTGGGCGGGCGACCTGTGCTTCCTTTCCGGCCGCCTGGGCCTGCGCCCCGAGACCGGCGAGCTGGCCGGGGCCGACACCGCCAGTCAGACCGCCCAGGCCATGCGCAACCTGCACGCCGGCCTGCGGGCCGCCGGCCTGGACTGGCCCCAGGTGGTCAAAACCACGGTCTTTTTGATTGACATGGCTGACTTCGCCCAGGTGAACCAAGTCTATGCCGAGTTTTTCCGGAGCTGCCCAGAGTATCCCGCCCGCTCCTGCGTGCAGGTGGCGGCCTTGCCCAAACCCGGGGCCCGCGTGGAGATCGAGGTCGTGGCCTGTCGCGCCTGAAAAAGGCCGCCGGCCGGGTCTTGCGAGGCCCTGGCCGGCGGTTGGTCAAGTCATAGTGGGGACGAAGATTTATTCCCAGAGAATGGTTTCGTTGGGCTGCACGCCCTTGCTCCGGTCCAGCTTGATCCAGCGGATCTCGATGCCCTGGGCGGTGTTGACGATCACCCGCTGGTAGGAGTCACCGGTCTGGGTGTCAAGCATGATCAGCCCGCCATAGGGTCGGGGGGCCTCGTAGATTTGGAAACGCGGCGGCGAGGCGTAGACTCCGGCGATGCCGCCGGCCGGCTCCTTGGCCGAGGCGGGATCGACCCCAGTCAGGCAGACCATCAAGGCGGCCGCCATCACGAACAATAACAATGCTTTTTTCATGTTCGCTCCTTGCCTGGGATTAGGTCCTTGGGCAGAGTTCCCCTAGCGGGTTCCGGCGCTGGTGGTGGGCCACCAGGCCGCGAAACGACGTAAACCCAATTCGGTCTTGCTGTCCACGATCTCACCCCGGCCGCACCAGGCCAGGGCCCGGGCCAGGGGCAGCCAGCGTAGTTCGGCCCCTTCCTCCAGAGGGTGGCCGTCGCCTTCCGGCTCCTGGGCCAGGCGGGGGTCGGCGGCGCAGGCAAAAAAGTGCAGGCGCTCGGTGCAGAAGGCCGGGGCGGCGAATACCGGCCGCCCCAGGGGGCGCAGGTCCCCGCGCCGCACCCGGATCCCGGTCTCCTCCCAGGCCTCCATCTGGGCCCGGCCCTTGACCCCCAGACCGCCGGGCTCCAGGTCCATTGGCTCGATGCCTCCGGCCGGCAGCTCCCAGAGGCGGGACGGCCAGGCCTTACCCTGATCGAGCAGCGATTGCAGGCGGTTCTCCATCCGGGTGACCACGCTGGGCCGCAGGCAGCGTCGCAGGAGCACCCGAGGCTGGCCTTGCCGGCGGGGTGAATGGTATAGCACCAGCACCACCGCGTCCACGAAGTGGGGGTGGACCGTCTCCAACTGGTACCAGGGGCCGGGTTGGCCCTGTTCATACAGGTTGCGCAGGCGGCGGCGCGAGAGGTCGACGAACCCGCCCTGGGCCAGGTCCTGGCGTCCTTTGGCGTCCCACTCCAGCCCAACCCAGCGGTTAGTCTCGTTTTTCATGCTGCTCGCGTTGAGCGCCGCTGGGGCGCGAGGTCATCCCATGACGTCCAGAATGGTGCCCACCATCTCGTCCTGGGTCTGCAAGGTCTTGATGTTGGCGCTGAACTCCCGCTCCACCAGGATTTGTTCGACCATCTCGCGCGCCAGGTCCGTGCCCGAGGCCTGGTAGGCCCCGGAGACGATCTGGCCGGTGCCGGCCACGCCCGGCGCGACCACCACCGCTGGTCCCGAGGCCTGGCTGGCGGCGTAGACCCCGCCGCCCAGGGCGGTCAGACCGCCGGGGTTGGCGAAGCTGGCCAGTTGAATCTGGCCCTGGGCCAGGACCTGGCCGTCGGCCCCCAGGGCCTGCACCACGCCCTGGGCGTTGACCGAAATCGAGGCGGTTTGCGGGGGGATGTTGATGGCTGGCTGTAGGGCGCGGCCCTGGGAATCCACCAAGAGGCCGCCGGCCGAAACCGAGAAGTTGCCATTGCGGGAATAGACTTGGCCACCCTGGCCATCATCCAGCACGAACCAGCCCCCCCCGTCCAGGGCCAGATCCAGGCTGCGCTCGCTGCTCAGGATCGGCCCGGCGGCCAAGGCGCTGGAACCGATGGCGCGGACCCCGCCCGTGGCGACGTCGGCCTGCTCCACCCGGCGGGGGACGAACCCCCGGGTGCTCAGGTTGGCCAGGTTGTGGGCGCTGTTGGCGCTGCGCTTCTGCAACACCCCCAGGGCGGAAACCGTGGCGCTGATTCCCTCGATGGCCATGATGCTCTATTCAACTCCCCAAGGGGGCTGATCGCTGATTTCTTTTTATAATATTAGCAGACTTTCGCGGAAGGCAATAGAGTTCGCCAGCGTAATCCAACCAAGCGATTCGCTAGGATATGGGGTCGGTTTCCACCAGCGGGGCCAGGAGGGACAGCACTCGGCCCCGGTTGAGGTCCGAGTGCAGATCATGCACGCCATGGCCCAGTTCCGGCAACTGCCAGGCAAGATCTTCCAGAGCCTTTTGGGCCAGAGAGGGGTCTGCATAATCATCCGCCTCCTGGCTTTCGCCCAGGTCGCGGCCAATGCGCAGCTCCACCCTGTCCCCGGCCAGGGGCAAGCGGGGGATGGCGACCGGGGCGCGCTCGTTGCCTTGCGCCGAAGGGTTGCCAGGATCATGCCGGGCGGCGCCAACCGTCCGCCGCTGGCCCTGGGTGGCCACAAGCCTCATGTATGGAGGTATTTCCACCATGGTGGTTTGGCTGTCCTTGGGGCAGGCGGCCAGCGTGTTTTCGCAATTCTCCTATTTCCTGTATCGGCGTGTAAAAGGATAACTTTAATTTTTTTTCCACAGGTCCGCAGATTTAATCGTAAGTAATACATTCAGAAAGCTGACAACATACTGATGAAAATGATAAATAAAAATAAGCTTACTTATTCAATAGTCTCGTGAAAGCTATGTTATTCATTTCTGGAATTACCCGACTCCCAGGAATAGCTTCGCATAAGGTATATTATGTAAACCAAACCTGGGCGCTCCAGACCTGCGCCCAGGACCGGAGTGAGGCCGTTGCCCATGCCAGGCTAACGCAAGGAGGCTTTTCTGCTCTCCACGGCGCTTAAAGGTCTGCGCTCCGAGCCATGGCGCGATATCCCGCAATAGCTGGCCCTCCGTGGCCTTCTTGCCGACCGTGCCTTGACTAATCCCAGGATGCAGTCATAAAATAGTTGCAATGTAACGCCTGTCGCAATTAATTGCGCTGTTGGGGGTGGAGTCGGAGACCGCGACCCGGATAAAGCACCAGCGAGGACTCTGCCCTGCATGTTTCATATGTAACCACAAATGGTTACGGCAGCTGAGCCCACGTCGTAAGCTCTCCGGCCCGCCTCTTGGCTCGCCCGCCATTTCGCCAGCAAACCAATTCGGACGGCAGGAGCCCCTGGTCGCGAAGGCCTCCGGGGGGCAAAACCCTTTTCCACCGCGCCCCAAGGCAACGGAGAACTCAGATGCAGAGCAGCAAGTGCAACCACGCCAAGCTTCAACAGTGGGTCAAGGAGGCGGCCGAGCTCTGCCGCCCGGAGGCGATCCACTGGTGTGACGGCTCCCAGGCCGAATACGACGCCCTGATGGCCCAGATGGTCAAGGCCGGCATGGCCACCCCCCTGGCCAAACGCCCCAACAGCTTCCTTTTCCGCTCCGACCCCAGCGACGTGGCCCGAGTCGAGGATCGCACCTACATCAGCTATCCCGACCAGATCGACGCCGGTCCCACCAACAACTGGATCGAGCCGGACAAACTCAAGGGCATCATGCGAGACCTGTATAAAGGCTGCATGGCCGGCCGCACCATGTACGTCATCCCCTTCTCCATGGGCCCGGTGGGCTCGCCCCTGGCCAAGATCGGGGTGGAGGTGACCGACAGCCCCTACGTGGTCTGCAACATGCACATCATGACCCGGGTGGGCGACCGGGTGCTGGAGGTGCTGGGCAAAGACGGCGAGTTCATCCCCTGCCTGCACTCCATCGGCGCGCCGCTCAAGCCTGGCCAGCCGGACTCCTCCTGGCCCTGCGCCCCCATCGAGCAGAAGTACATCAGCCACTTCCCGGCCGAGAACCTGATCTGGTCCTACGGGTCCGGCTATGGCGGCAACGCCCTGTTGGGCAAGAAGTGCCTGGCCCTGCGCATCGCCTCGGCCGTGGCCCGGCGCGAGGGCTGGATGGCCGAGCACATGCTGATCCTGCGGCTGACCAGCCCCGAGGGTCGGCAGTACCACATCACCGGCGCTTTCCCCTCGGCCTGCGGCAAGACCAACCTGGCCATGCTGCTGCCCACCATCA
>JAIUYB010000266.1 GCA_020216625.1 Desulfarculus sp. | reverse complement strand
GGGCTTCGCCGGCTTCGAGATCCTGGGGGTCATGGGCACCCTGATGACCCTCTACGGCGTGTTCTACGCCACCATCGAGAACAACGCCCGGCGTATCCTGGCCTACCACATCGTCTCCCAGGTGGGCTACATGGTGGCCGGCATTGGCATCGGCACCGCCATGACCATCAACGGGGCCTGCGCCCACGCCTACGCCCACATCCTCTACAAAGGCCTGCTTTTCATGGGCGCGGGCGCGTTGCTCTTCAGCGCAGGCACCGCCAAGCTCAATGAGTTGGGCGGCCTGTTCCGGCGCATGCCATGGGCCTTCTATCTATACATGGTGGCGGCGGTTTCCATCTCCGGCTTTCCGTTGTTCTCCGGCTTCGTCAGCAAGACCATGACCATCACCGGCGCGGCCGAGTCCCACCACACCTGGTTGGCCCTGGGCATGGAGGTGGCGGCGGTGGGCACCTTCCTATCGGTGGGCATCAAGCTGCCCTTCTTCGCCTGGTTCGGCGGACCGGACAAGGGCCTGGAGTTGAAGCCGGTGCCCTGGAACATGTACCTGGGCATGGGCATCGGGGCTTTCCTCTGCTTCTGGATCGGCATCCAGCCCGGCTTCCTCTATCACCTGCTGCCCAATCCGGTGGAATACACGCCCTACACCCCCTGGCACGTCTTGCAAGCACTGTTGCTCCTGGGCTTCACCGGCCTGGGCTTCTACATCCTGCGGGCGCGGATGACGCCCGAGGCCAAGCTCAACCTTGATTTCGACTACTTCTACCGCTTGGTGGCGCGGGTTTTCCTGGCTTTCTGCCGCCAGGTGGTGGAGCGCCTGGACAACTGGTGGACCGAGTTCTACGCGCGGGCCGGCCTGAAGGGAATGCTCAAGGTGGCTGCCGGCAGCGCCTGGTTCGACAAGGCGGCCATTGACGGCGTGGTGGACGGCACAGCCTTGAGCGTTCGGCGGGTGGGTCAGGGCGCGACCTTGGCCCAGACCGGACGCCTGCAGGATTACCTGGCCGCCGCGGTGGTGGTGGGGTTGGCTATCTTCGCCCTGGTCTGGTACTGGGGCTGATGAGCTGGTGGAGGCCATGAACGTGAGCGCCTGGCCCGTCCTGTCCTGGCTGGTCTTCTTCCCCCTGGCGGCCTGTCTGGTGCTGCCCTTGATCCGAGGCGAGAAGACGGTGCGGGTCTTCACCCTGTTGGCGGGGCTGGCCGAATGCGCCCTGGCCTGGCCGCTGTTCTCCTTCGACCTGGCGGCCAAGGGCTACCAATTCGTGGAGAAGATACCCTGGGTCCCGTCCTGGGGGCTGAACTATTATTTGGGCCTGGACGGCATCAGCCTGCTGATGGTGCTGTTGACGGTGCTGCTGCTGCCCCTGTGCGTGCTCTGCTCCTGGAGCTACATCGGCAAGCGGATCAAGGAATTCCACTTCTGCCTGCTGTTGATGACCGCCGCCTGCGTGGGCGTATTCGTCTCCCTGGACTTCGTGCTCTTCTATATCTTCTGGGAGGCGATGCTGGTGCCGATGTTCCTGTTGATCGCGGTCTGGGGCGGTCCGGAGCGGCGCTACGCCTCCTTGAAATTCTTCCTCTACACTCTGGCCGGCAGCACCCTGCTCTTGGTGGCCATGGTGGCCTTCTACAAGGCCGGCGGCACCTTCTCCATCCCCGAACTGACCGGCAAGAGCTATGGTTTCAACTTCCAGTATTGGACCTTCCTGGCCATGGCCATCGCCTTCGCCATCAAGGTTCCCATGTTCCCCTTCCACACCTGGCTGCCGGCGGCCCACGTGGAGGCCCCCACCGCCGGGTCGGTGCTGCTGGCCTCGGTGCTGCTGAAGATGGGTGCCTACGGCTTCCTGCGTTTCTGCCTGCCATTGACTCCCCAGGCCAGCCAGCACTTCGCGCCCTTGATGATCGCCATCTCAATCGCCTCGATCCTCTATGGCGGCTTCGTGGCCTTGGGCCAGCGCGACATGAAAAAACTGATCGCCTACAGCTCGGTGGCCCACATGGGTTTCGTGACCATGGGCATCTTCATCTTTTCTCTGCGAGGGTTGGAAGGGGCGCTGATGGTGATGCTCAACCATGGCATCACCACCGGCGCGCTGTTCATGCTGGTGGGAGCCATCTACGAGCGCAGCCACAGCCGCGAGATAGCCGACAACCTGGGCCTGGGCAAGTTTCTGCCGGCCTATATGTTCTTCTTCGGCCTCTTCGCGCTCTCCTCCCTGGGCTTTCCGGGCACCAACAGCTTCGTGGGCGAGCTCCTGGTGCTCATCGGAGTGTTTGCCTACGAGCCCTGGGTGGGCTTGGCCATCATCCCCGGGGTGATGCTGGGCGCGGCCTACATGCTGCGTCTGGGGCAAAAGCTGGCCTGGGGCGAACCGCCCAGGGCCCAGGGCTGGCGCGATCTTAACTCGCGCGAGTGGATTTATTTCCTGCCTCTGGCGGCGCTGGTGCTCTATATCGGTCTGGCCCCGGGCCTTACCCTGAGGGCCATGGACCCCACCCTGGGCCGGGTGCTGACCGAGTTCCGAACCGGCCTGGCTCGGATGGAGCCCAATCCCTCGTCTGCGCCCGCGTTGCTGGCCCATAACCCGGAGATCAACCGCGCGGCCCCGAACGCCGGATCGGCCCAGGCCGGGGTCCCGGCCAAGGAGTGAAGCCTTGCCACCGCTAGGCCAGTTGCTACCAGAGCTTTTCCAGACCGCCCTGACCGGGGCCTTGTTCGTGCAGGCCCTGGCCCGCCCGCGCCAGGCCGACCAGCCGCACGGTCCATCCGCGACCACGGCCTGGGTGCCTTGGGCGGCGGCCATCGGCGTGGCCCTGGCCCTGTGGGCGTTGCCGGCGCGGGGATTGATTCTCTGGCAGGCTTACCAGTTGGACGGTCTGAGCCAGTTCTTCAAGCTGGCGGTGGCGGTGGGCTTTTTCCTGGTGGCGTTGAACGCCCAGCGCCCAGCCGGGGTGCGCGTCGACCAGCGGGCCGACTACTTCATGTTTCTTGCCCTCAGCTCGCTGGGCCTGATGTTGCTGGCCAGCGCGGTGGAGCTGATCACGGTCTATCTGGCCCTGGAGATCAGCTCCTACAGCCTTTACGCCCTGATTCCGCTGCGGGGCAAGGAGGGCAGAGCGGCCGAGGCCGGGATCAAGTACATTCTTTTTGGCGCGGTGGCCACGGCGCTGGCTCTTTACGGCCTGGCCCTGGTGCTGGCCGCCCAGAACACCAGCTATCTGTCCGGCCTGGGCCAGCGGCCCTGGTCCTGGGGCGCGGCTCCCTTGGGGGTGGTGGGCATCTCACTTTTCCTGGCCGGGTTCTTCTATAAACTGGCCTTGTTCCCCTTCCATTTCTGGGCCCCTGACGTCTACGACGGCACCGGCAACCAGACCGCGGCCTTCGTGGCCACCATGCCCAAGCTGGGGGCGGTGGTGGTGCTGGTGCGAATCGGCGCGTTGCTGGGTCCGACCAGCGAGGTCACGACCCTTTTGGCGGTGCTGGGGGCCCTGTCCATGACCTTCGGCAACCTGGCCGCCCTGGTGCAGCAGGACCTCAAGCGCCTGTTGGGTTATTCCAGCGTGTCCCACGCCGGCTACATCATGGTCGGCTTGGTGGCCTGCTCGGCCCAGGGCCTGGCCGCGGCCAGCTTCTACAGCCTGGTCTACCTGCTGATGAACCTGACCGCGTTCTGGGTGATCTGCCGCCTGGCCGACGATGGCCGCAACCTGGCGCTGGACGACCTGAACGGCCTTTACCAACGCGCGCCCTTCCTGGCCTTCGTACTGGCGGTGGCGGCCTTCGCTCTGGTGGGCCTGCCGCCCACGGCCGGATTCATGGGCAAGCTTTTCCTGCTCGGCGCGGCCTGGGGCCGGGGGCATGACTGGCTGGTGGTGGTGGCGGCCCTGAACACCGCCATCTCGATCTACTACTATCTGAACCTGGTGCGCCATGCCTACACCCGCGATCTGGAGGCCGCCTCGGCCGCCGCGCCGGTGGGGGGCCTAGTCTGGGGCGGGATCCTGGCGGCGGTGCTGTTGATCCTGGGCGCCTTGCCGGCCCCGGTCTTCCAGTGGGCCGAGGCCGCCGGGATGCAGTTGGCGCGCTAACACCGGGCCGGAGCCCGACGGCGGGAGTCCAAGGAGGAGAGCATGTTCGACCGGGCCGTATACAGCGTTTGCGGCATGTGCGCGGTCAATTGTCCCATCGAGGTATTCACCGCCCAGGGACGCTGCCGCTTCATCCAGGGCCACCGCCAGGCCCCGGGCATCCGCGGCAGCCTATGCCCGCGCGGCGCGGCCGGCCTGGCCATCCTGAACGACGACCAGCGTCCCCAGTTCCCCCTGGTCCGCGAGGGCGAGCGTGGGGCCGGGCGCTGGCGGAGAGTCGGCTGGGACGAGGCCCTGGACTTGGCCGCCCATCGCATCGAAGAGATCAGGCAGGCCCACGGGGCGCGGTCCTTGATGCTCTCCGACGCTGGCGGCCCCTTCAGCGACCTGGACCAAGCCCTGATCCGGGGGCTGGGCTCGCCAAACTATTTCGACGACGCCTCAGCCCGCAACCT
>JAIUYB010000265.1 GCA_020216625.1 Desulfarculus sp. | reverse complement strand
ACGGGGGTGGGGGACCTCGATCACCAGCCAGCCGCCGGGTCCGAGGACGCGGTGGCAATCGGCGATCAGGGCGGCCACGGCCTTGGCGTCGGTGAGATGGATCAAGCTGGCGTGAAGGCTGACGATGAGGGCGAAGCTGGCGGCGCGGAAAGGCAGGCCGGCCTCGGCCCGGGCCTGGACCAGGGGCGCGGCCGGACAGGCTCGGCGGGACAGCGACAGCATCTCCGGCACGCAGTCCAGGCCGATGGCGGGGGTGAAACCGGCCTGGGCCAGGGGCGCCAGCATCCGGCCGGAGCCGCAGCCCAGATCCAGCACTGGGCCGGGGGGGCAGCGCCGGGCCAGCCAGGCGGTCTGGAGCCGGGTGCTGGCCGGACCGAGGGCGTAGTCCCGGTCGTAGACCGGGGCCACGGCGGCGTAAAAAGCGGCGGCATCCTTGAGCAGGTTGCCGCCGCCGGGGGAGTCGGGAGGCATGCGCCGACCTAGAGGGCGGGCCTCTGGGCGTGGTGATCGCTTACGCCCTGGTAGGCGTGGCCGATGGCCAGGAGGGTCTCCTCGGCGAAGTGCGGCCCCAGGATTTGCAGGCCGATGGGCCGGCCTTTTTGGCTGAAGCCGCAGGGCAGGCTCATGCCCGGCAGGCCGGCCAGGTTGCAGGATAGCGTAAAGATGTCGCTGAGATACATCTGCACCGGGTCGTCCACCTTCTGGCCCAGGTCAAAGGCCGGGGTGGGGGCCACCGGCGAGACGATGGCGTCGCACTGGGCGAAGGCCCGCTCGAAGTCGCGCCGGATCAGGGTGCGCACCTGGCCGGCCTTGCCGTAATAGGCGTCGTAGTAGCCGGCGCTGAGGGCGTAGGTGCCCAGCATCACACGCCGAATCACCTCCGGCCCGAAGCCCTGGGAGCGGGTGTCCAGGTACATGTCCATCAGGCTGCCGCGCTCGGCCCGCAGGGACAGGCCGTACTTGACGCCGTCGAAGCGGGCCAGGTTGCTGGAGCACTCGGCCGGGGCGATGATGTAGTAGACCGCCAGGCCGTAGTCGCTGTGGGGCAGGCTCACCTCCACCAGCTCGGCCCCCAGTCCCTCCAGGGCGGTGATGGCGCCCCTGACCGCCGCTTCGACCTCCGGGTCCAGGCCGGCGGCGAAGAACTCCCGGGGCAGACCCAACCTGAGCCCCTTGACCCCTCGCCCCAGGGCGGCGCGGTAATCGGGCACCGGGGTCGGGGAGCTGGTGGAGTCGGCCGGGTCGTGGCCGGCGATGACCTGGAGCACCTCGGCCAAGTCGGCCACGCTGCGGGCGAAGGGGCCGGCCTGGTCCAGGGAGCTGGCGAAGGCCACCAGGCCCAGGCGGCTGACCCGGCCGTAGGTGGGCTTCAGGCCCACCACCCCGCAGTGGCTGGCCGGCTGGCGGATGGAGCCGCCGGTGTCGGTGCCCACCGCGAAAAAGGCGCTGCCGGCGGCCACGCTGGCGGCCGAGCCGCCGCTGGACCCGCCGGGAATCGCCTTGAGGTCCCAGGGGTTGTGGGTGGGGCCAAAGGCCGAGTTCTCGGTGGAGGAGCCCATGGCGAACTCGTCCATGTTGTGCTTGCCCAGCATCACCATGCCGGCGGCCTTGAGCCGGGCCACCAGGGTGGCGTCGAAGGGCGGGACGAAGTTCTCCAGGATGCGGCTGGCGCAGGTGGTGCGCACCCCTTGGGTGCAGATCACGTCCTTGATGCCGGCCGGGATGCCGGTCAGCGATCCGGCCTGGCCGGCGGCGATGAGCTTGTCGGCGGCCGCGGCCTGGGCCAGGGCCTGGTCGGCGGTGACGGTCAGGTAGGCGTGCAAGCGGGGCTCGCTGGCCTCGATCCGGGCCAACATGGCCTGGGTCAGCTCCACGGCCGACAGCTCGCGGCGGTCCAGCAGCTCCCGGGCCTGGGCGATGGTCAGATAATGCAGTTCCATGACGGCCTCGCTACAGCACCCGGGGGACGATGAAGCTCTGGCCGTCGCTGGCCGGGGCGTTGGCCAGGGCCTGGTCCCTCTCCAGGGAGGATCGGGCCAGGTCTTTGCGCAGGGGGCCGCTCAGGTCCAGGGCGTGGTTGGTGGAGGGCACCCCGCTGGTGTCCAACTGGTTGAGCTTGTCCATGTGGGTGAGGATGTCGTTGAGCTCGCCGGTGAGTTTGGCGGTCTGTTCTGGGCTCAGGCGCAGGCGGGCCAGTTGGGCCACGTGGGCCACTTCCTCGAGGCTGATCTTCATCGCGGACTCCTTGGCCGGGAAAACCTTTAGAACTAGCTAGGTATCACAGGCCGGGCCGGCGCGCAACCTCGCCCGCGGCGATGACCGCCTTGCCCAGGGGCCGGGGCGGCCCCAAAGCGGCCATGCCGAGGCTATCTGCGGCTTTACGCTTGCATTTCAGATGGTTGCCCAGAGGCTACCTTGGCCTGGCGGCGCGAGTCTCCCGCCGCGCTTCCAGGCCGCCGGGCGGGCGTTAATCCAGGGGCGGCAGGGACCAATAGCGGGCCATCAGCTCCCGCACCCGGGTGATGGCCTCCGGGGCCTGTCCCACCAGGGCGGCGGCCAGGTCCTCCCGGGTGGCCTCGCCCCGGCCGACGAGCACCTCCAACACCGCCAGCACCGAACGGGCCTGGGCCCCGGGATGATAGCCGCCCTCCAGGGTCAGCACCACCCGGCCGGGGCAGAGGTCGGCGGCCAGGTCGCAGAGCACCTGGGTCATGGCCGCGAACCCGGCCTCGGTCACCTGCATTCCGCCCAGGGGGTCGTCGGCGTGGGCGTCGAATCCGGCCGAGACCAGGATGAATTGGGGTTTATAACATCGGGCCAGGGGCGCCAGGAGGTCCTGGAAGGCCCGCAGATAGGTGCGGTCGCCGTGGCCGTGCATCAGGGGCAGGTTCAGGGTGCAACCCTCGCCCGGTCCCCCGCCCACGGTCTGCCAGGCTCCGGTGCCGGGGTAGAAGGGCGACTGGTGCAGCGAGGCGTAGAAGACCCGATCATCGCGGCAGAAGGCGTCCTCGGTGCCATTGCCATGGTGCACGTCCCAGTCCACGATCATGACCCGCTTCAATCCCCGCACCTGCACCAAGTGCTGGGCGGCGATGGCCACGTTGTTGAACAGGCAGAAGCCCATGGCCCGCTCTGGCGTGGCGTGATGCCCGGGAGGGCGCAAGAGCGCCATGCCGTGGCACACCCTGCGGTCCAAGGCCGCGTCGCAGAGATCGATCAAGGATCCCACAGCGTTGAGGGCCACCTGGTAAGACTGGGGCGAGGTGCCGGTGTCCGGGTCCAGGGAGGCGTAGCGGCCCTGGGTGGCGGCGATGCGCTGCACGTGACGATCGGTGTGCACCAGGCAAAGCTCGTCGTGGCTGGCCGGCCGCAGGGGCAGCTCCAGGCATTTCTCGCGCCCCGACCAGCAGGCCAGGGACGCTTCCAGGGCCGCCAGCCGCTGGGGCGACTCGCAGTGATAGCTGCCGGGGTCGTGGTCCTGGAAGACCACGTCATGAACCAGTCCGATGGCCATGCGCCTCCTGCGGCCGCTGGGGGATCAAGGTTTGGGCGGCGTCATCTCCGGCGGAGGCACCGTTTGGTGCGTCTGGGGAAAGAGCAGCACCCGTCCGTCATACATTACCCCGCTCAGGTCCTTGGGGTCGATCTGGGCCAACTGATCGAAGATCTCGCTGAGATTGAAAACCACCACCTTCTGGCCCGGTTCCAGCAGATCGAGATCCCGGGTCATGTGGCCGGTCTTGAGATTGTATACCCCCACCATGTGCTCGGCGAACTTGAGCACCTTGCCCACGCCGGAGCTGAGGCCGCCGGTGGTGGGCTGGTCGGCGTGGGGAGGCAGGTTGAAGCCCCGGCTGGCCAGGTACTCGCGCAGGATGCCGTAGTGGATGGTCCACAGGCTCTCGCCCGGGCGCACCGCATGCACGCCCCAGGCCGCCACCTTGCCCCCGTCCAGGGGTTTGTCCAGCAGGGCTCCCCGGCTCTCCACCACCAGCTTGCGCTCCAGCTCCTGCACCGGCACCTGCTTGTCGCCCAGGCGGATGCTCTCGTCGCTGCGCACCACCGCGTCCACGGATTTCTCCAGGCCGTATGGTTGCTTGCGCTGGGCCTGCTCCTTGGATTGGGGGACCGCCGGTTGGCCTTCCTCGGAGGGGGTCACATCCACCACCGGACCCTGGGCGCTGGGTCCGGGCGGGGCGATGGCGTGGGGTTTCTCGGGTTTGGCGCTGGGGCCGGTGGGCAGATTGGCCGCCTGGTCCGGGGGGCGGGTCTGCTTGTGGGTCTCGCCCCAGAGCATCCCCCCGGCCAGGGCCGCGGCCAGAAACAACAGCACCAGGATCCAGGGCCAGCGGCTGGGCGTCCTGGGCTTGAGGGGAGCCCCCGGCGGCGTCAACGGCGCGGGAAGCGATTCGTCGGTCATGACATGCCTCGCGGTGCGGACGGCGGGCGTGGGCAAGACGCGCGGACCCGGCCCGCCGCCGTAGTCCGGCGCCCGCACCGGCTGATCATACTCCAAGCGCCGCCAGCCAAGCTCGGTACGGTCGGCCTCGGGC
>JAIUYB010000264.1 GCA_020216625.1 Desulfarculus sp. | reverse complement strand
TTTTCTCCACGTCGGCCGGGTCCAGGCACAGGGTCTGGTCCACCTCGGCGAAGACCGGCACCGCCCCGCAGTCGAAGACCGTCTCCCAGGTGGCCACGAAGGTGAAGCCGGGCACGATCACCTCGTCGCCCGGTCCCAGGCCCAGGCCGGTGAGCGCCACCTTGAGCGCCGTGGTGCCGCTGGTCACGGCCAGGGCGTAACGCGCGCCCACGCTGGCGGCGAAGGCCTTTTCGAACTCGGGCACGTATTTGCCCACACCCAGGGGCATGTCGTAGCGAAAGAGGATCCCCCGCTGCATCACCTCGTTAATGATCTTCTGCTCTTCCTTGTCCAGCCACTCGAATCCGGGCATGGTTCTGCTCCTCTGGCGCGGCCGCGGGCGTGGTTTCAAAGGCCGCCGCCGGCCGCGCTGGCTTGGCGAAAATAAACCGGCCCCGGTGGGGGAGGACCCCGCCACCCGGGGCCGGGACGGTTGCGGGCCTGGCCTACTCGACCATGAAGGCGCGCTGGTAGACCTGCTCCAGGTCGGCGGCGGTCACCTTGCGCGGGTTGTTGGCGATGGGCCGGGCCACGGTCATGGCCTTTTGGGCCATCTCCGGCACCCGCTCCCGGGGCACATCCAAGGCGTCCAGGCTGGCCGGGATGCCCACGTCGTCCGACAGCTCGTAGACCTCCTGCACGCAGGCCTCGGCCGCCTCGCGGGTGGTCAGGTCCTCGGGCAGCTCGGCCAGGGCGTAGGCCATCTGGGCGAAGCGGTCCGGACAGGCCATCAGGTTGAACTCCAGGACATAGGGCAACAGCACCGCGTTGGCCTCGCCGTGGGGGATGTCGAAGAAGGCCCCCAGGGGATAGGCCATGGCGTGCACCGCGCCCACGCCGGCCTGGGCCAGGGCCAGGCCGGCCAGGTAGGCCCCCAGCATCATGCCCTCGCGGGCGGCCAGGTTCTCGCCGTGGGCCACCGCCTGGCGCAGGTTGTCGCCGATCAGCTCGATGGCCTTCAGGGCGTTGAGGTCGCTGATGGGGGTGGCCGCCCGGCTGGTGTAGGCCTCCATGGCGTGGGTCAGGGCGTCCATGCCGGTGATGGCGGTGATGTAGGCCGGGCAGGACACCGTCAACAGCGGGTCCAGGATGGCGGTGTGGGGAAAGAGCATCCGGCCGTTGATGCCGCCCTTGAAGCCGTCGGCCCGGCGGGTGAAGACGGCGGTGAAGGTGACCTCGCTGCCGGTGCCCGCCGTGGTGGGCAGGCAGATCACCGGTTTGCCAGGCTTCTTGACCAGCTCCAGGCCCACGTACTCGGTGGCCGGCCCCAGATTGGTCATCAGCACCCCGGCGGCCTTGGCCAGATCCAGGGCGCTGCCGCCGCCGATGCCCACCACCGCCTGGGCCCCGAACTCGCGCCCCAGGGTGGCGGCGTCGTCGGCCTCGGCCGGCTCGGGTTCGCGGGTGATGCGGTCGTAGATCGCGTACTTGACGCCCGCCTGCTGGAGGCTTTTGAGGGCGGGGTCGGCCACCCCGGCGCTGTGCACCTGGGGATCGATGACCACCAGGACCTTCTTGGTCCCCAGCAGGAGGACCTCCTGGCCCAGCTGCTCGCTGGTCCCCTGGCCGAAGACGGTGCGGCGGATGCTATCGAAACTGAAGCCTTGCATGACTAGTTCCTTGCTAGGTTAGCGTGTCAGCGGGAAGGGTCGTGGAAAACCAGTTAGATCGTAGCACAACCGCGCCGGTTGTAAACAGGGCCTGGCGGGGGGATTCAGCCTCCGGGCGGGCGGCCCGGCCCCGGGATGATGGTCATGCTTTCGTGGCCTGGGCGCCGTTTTCCGGGGTCAGGCAGCCGGCCAAGAGCCGCAGCAGGTCCGCCAGGTCGAAGGGCTTGCGCAGGATGGCCTTGGCGCGCGCCGCCTTCTGGGCCAGGTGGCCGTCGGCCTGGCCGGTGGCCAGGACCACCCGGCAGGCGTCGTCCAGCTCGGTCAGGCGGCGCAGGCATTCAAGACCGTCCATGACCGGCATGGACAGGTCCAGCACCACCAAGTCGAAGGGCCGTCCGGCCTGGGAGCGGGCTTGGTAAAGCTCCAGGGCCTCCTGTCCGTCGGCCGCGTCCTCCACCTGATATCCGGCCCCGGTCAAGGCCTCGCGCAGGATCTGGCGCACCGCGGGCTCGTCATCCACCACCAGGATGCGCTGTCCCTGGCCTGGGACGGGCGGGGTCGGGGGCTCGGCCGGGGATTCGGCCTGGGCCTGTCCGGCCAGGGCCGGCAGGTAGAGGCGGAAGGTGGCCCCCTGGCCGGGGCGGCTTTCCAGCACGATGCCGCCATCGTGGTTTCTCAGCACCGTATAGGCCACGTAGAGGCCCAGCCCGGTTCCCTTTCCCGGCAGCTTGGTGGTGAAAAAGGGCTCGAAGATGCGCTCCACCACCTCCGGAGGCATGCCATCGCCGGAATCGCTCACCACCAGCTCCAGGTAGGGCCCGGGCCGGGCCCAGGGCTGGACCCGGCAGAAAGCCTCGTCCAGCCAGGTTGGGGCGGCGGAGATGGTTAGCAGCCCGCCCTGGGGCATGGCGTCGCGGGCGTTGAGGGCCAGGTTCAGGAGCACCTGTTCGAGCTGATTGGGCTGGGCCAGCACCGGCGGCGCCTCCGGGGAGACCTGGATGTCCAGCGCCACCGAGGGCGGCAGGGTCTGGCGCAGCAGGGCCTCGATCTTCTCCAGCATCTGTTGGGGCTCCAGCCGCGTCCGCCCCTGGTCCTCGCGGCGCGAGAATCCCAGCATCCCGCCCACCAGGCTGGCCGCCCGCTGGGTGCTCTCGTCGATCCGCCGCAGATAGAGGCCCGTCTCAGGCTCCAGGTCCCGACGCTGGGCCATGAGCTGGGTGTAGCCCCGGATGGTCATCAGGACGTTGTTGAACTCGTGGGCCACGCCGCTGGCCAGCGTGCCCAGGGCCTCCATCTTCTGGGCTTGCAGCAGTTGCTGTTGCAGATGGCGCAGTTCGCGCTCCGACTGAATGCGCTCGGTGACGTCGCGGCCCGATCCGCTCACCTGGGGCTCCTGGCCGCCCTCGCGCACCACCAGGCTGCGGTACTCTATGAAGCGGATAGCCCCATCGCGGCCGCGATATCTGGCGATTCCCCGGGCCTGGCCGGTTTGCCGGATCTGGGACATATAGGCGGATTCGAATTCATCCTTGACCTCCGGGGCGATCAAGGAGGAAATGGGCCGCCCCACCAGCTCGGAGAGCGGTCGGCCCAGGCTGGTGACGGCCGCCTGGTTGAGTGAAAGGATGTTGCCGTCCATGTCGTGGATGTAGATCAGGTCGGTGATGGAATCGAACAAGCGGCGGTAGCGCTCCTCGCTCAGGCGCAGGGCCTCCTGGGCCTGTTGACGCTGGACCACCTCCTGGGCCAGGCGATCTCGACTCCTGGTCAAGGAGTCTTCCCGGTGGCGGACCTCTTGGGCCATGCGGTCGAAGCGCATCACCACCGGCTCCAGCTCGGCGAAGACCACCTCCTCCTCGGCGCGGCGGTAGTCGCCCGCGGCCAGGCCGTCGATGCGGGCCAGCAGGTTGTTCACCGGCCGTTTGAGCAGGCGGCCCAGCAGCGGCCCCATCACCAGGGCCACCGCCAACATCACCGCCAGGATCAGGAATAGACTGTTCAGGACCAGGCGGCGGGTTTCTCCCTGGAAGCGCTGCATGGTCAGGCTGATGCTGAACCGTCCCAACAGGTTGCCTTGATGATGGATCTCGCCCTGGCGACGGATGTCCGGCGGACCCTCGTCGGTGGCCTGATCGAAAATTTCCCGGCCTTCGGCGTCCTCCAGGTGGATGTGGACCACCTCGTCGTTCTGCAGCAGGGCGGCGGCGATGGTCCGGGCCTGCTGATAGTCCAGGTGCCAGAGGGGCAGCTCCAAGCTGCGGCGCAGAAAGGCCGCGTGGCTGTTGGCCATGTTCTGCATGTGGCTTTCGGCCGTCTGTTGGGTCTGCCAATAGCCCAGGGCGCTGACCGCCGCCACTATCAAGGCGGTGACCAGGACCGTGGCCAGGGTCAGATGGCTGGAGAGATGACGCCGGCTCAGCCCGGCCATCGGCCGGTCCGGCGGTGGGGATTGGGAATCGTGGATCATGGCGTCTCCGGGGCCATGGCGGCTGGCTCGTTCTCCAGGCGGAGGATGGCCCGGTCGATGCGCTCCATGACCTCAGGCGCCAGGCTCTGGCTGCACATCAGGTGACGTGGGTTGCTGGCCGGGGCGTCGGGCAGCGCCAGCACCCGCAAGGCCCGGGCCAGGACGGGGTCGCGCTCCAATTGCCAGTGGGCCTCCATGGGGTTGAGCAGCATCCAGTCGCAGCGCCCGGCGGCGATCATGCGCACCAGACGCTGGACCTCGCCCGTCACCATCTGGCGCTTGGGGTTGGCCCGGGCGATCATCCGGTCCACCGCCTCGCCATAGGAAAAGCCGTCGATGACCCCCAACACCAGATCGGAGCCCAACAGCCCCTCCAGGGTGGGTCTGGCGGGCAGGCGGGCCAGGCTGGCGGAGCCGACCAAGGCCACCAGGGGCGCGTCGCGAT
>JAIUYB010000263.1 GCA_020216625.1 Desulfarculus sp. | reverse complement strand
CAGCAGCCGCCCTCCCCCGCCGCTCCCAGGCCGGGGCCGGAGTTCACCACCCAGGGCGGAGCGTCCTTTCCGCCCCGGGGCGTGGGAAGTCCCGGCCGGTGGCCCAGGTCCCGCACCGCCGCCACCCCGGCGGCCAGGGCGCGCTCCAGGTTGGCTTCTGGGGTTCCGCCCAGGCGCAGGTGCACATGGGCGTCCAAGGGCGCGGGCGTCAGCCAGAGCCCGGGCAAGGGCAGACGTTGGGCCTTGGCCTCCAGGGCGACCCGGCCCAATGCCTGGATCCGCCCCTGGGCCACCAACACCGCTGGCGGCCCGTCGTCCTCCGCGGACCCGGCCAGCCCCTCGGCCAGCAAACAGACCGGGGGGTGTTGCGGGGTGAACGGATGCTGGGGGGGCAGATCGCCCATGTCTCGGCCTAGGCCGCCAGGCGCTGGACCAAGGCCGCGAACTGACGGCCATAGCGCTGGCACTCGTCCAACACCCGCTGGTCCGGCGCGCCAATGGCCAGCGGGCCCAGATGGCCGCCCTTGCGCAGGCCCTGCACCACCATGCCGTGGATCAACATCGCGGTGACCAGCATGTTCAGGGCCAGCTCGCCGCAACCGCCGATGCCGCCAGTGCTGACAAAGGCTCCGCCGGGCTTGCCCTCCAGCTCGGCCTTGCCAAACAGGGGGCTCGACTCGTCGATGAATTGCTTGATGGGCGCGGAGACGTTGCCGAAGTAACAGGGCGAGCCCAGCAGAAGGCCGTCGGCGGCCCGCAAGTCGTCCAAGCTGGCCTCGGTCACTTTCTTAAGCGAAACCGCGCAGCCGGCCTCCCGCACCGCCTGGGCCAGAGCCTCGGCCATCTGGCGGGTGTTGCCGCCGTGGGAATGATAGACGATCAGGACTTGAGCCATGGTGAACCTCTCTGCTTGGGTGGAGGCTATGAACTCCGTTTATTATAAAACTTCGGCCCGTGGGGGAAAGCCCCCCCGGGCCGTTTGGCAGCCTTTGGCATGGGCGAGGTTGTCAGTCCCGGGGCTCCTCCCCCTCCTGGACCTCGATCAGGTTCTGGGGCTGGCCCTCGGGCAGGCGCTCCATGGCGGCGCCCTCGCCGGCGGTCATCACCGCCTGCTCGTGGACCTTCATGGCGCCGTCCACCACCCCGCCCGGCTCGATGCACAGGCTGCGGGCCAGCAGGTTGCCGTGGACCCAGCCCTTGTTCTTGATGATGACCCGGTTGCCGACGATATTGCCCTCGACCCCGCCCTCCACCACCAGGACGTCCTGGCTGTAGAGATCGCCCCGGATGAAGGTTCCCGACGAGAGCACGGTCAGTTTGTTACCCGCCAAGATTCACTCCTCGACCGCCAGGCGCACGTGGCCCATGGCCTGTTGGTCGCGCAGCACCACCAGCCGCAGACCGTCCTGGTCCCGGAGCCGGGCGCGCGCCAGTTTGCAGGGCGCGGCGTCCATCGCGATCCGTTCGCCCTCCAGAGGCTCCATATGGCCCTGGCAATCCAGGGCCAGGCGCAATTTCTGTCCGGAGCGGACATTGCTTTTGACGTCCATCAACTCCAAATTCTCCGTGGCCCTGGTCCGCACCGTTTCGCCGTTATGATACACCAATTTGTGTCCGTCCTGGTGGCGCAGCACCAGATAATCCAACCGCGCCGGCACCACCTCCACCCCGATGTCGGCCAGCTCCTTGCCCCCCCGCACGGCCAGGACCCGATAGCATTCCACCCCGGGGGCCTTGCCGCCGCCGCAGGTGGAGTAACGGTCCATCAGGTCGCGGGCGGTGTCGATGGTGTGCCCCCGGTCCTCGCCCTGGTTGGGGCGGCCGGATGGCACGTAGCCCTTGAAGTTGACCTGCACGTCGGCCTGGTTGGGCAGGTTGGAGATCACGTCCAAGAGCACCATGCGGTCGCCCTTGACCACCGGCAGGGTCTCCCCGGCCGCCACCAGATGGCGCTGTCCCTCCACCTCCACCAGGAAGTAGAACAACCGGCTGCGCAACCCGGCCACGGCCGAGGCTCGCTGACTGACCTCCAGCCGAATCTCTCCAATGTTGAGATTGTCCTTGCGCACCACCACGGTAGTGGGCTGGCGGATCACGAACCATTGGCGCAGGTCGTTGACGCTGCCCATCCCACGCAGGTCGCAGGTCAGGCCACGCTCGTAGTTGGCCTCGATGTGCTGCACCATCACCCGGTCGCCAGGGGCCACGGTGAGCTGGCCCGAGGCCGAGACCACCACCGGCGGCTGGTCGTTGACCTGCACCACCAGGTAGCGCAGCTTGGGCTGGGGCAGGTTGCTGCCCGGGGTCTCGGGAATGATGCCCAGCTCCTCCATGAAGGCGTTGATCACCAGGTTGTGGTGGCGGATCTTCAGGGCCTCGCTGGGCAGCGACTTGCTGGTCTCCACCCCGAAGGCCGGAATGTGCAGCCGGGTCAGGGCGTAGAAGGTGGCCGAGAGCCGCTGCTCCTTGTTGGGGCTGTCCGGGGAGGCGGTGCGGTGGTTGTTGAAGAGCAGCTTGTATTTGGGGTCGTCGATCTGGGCGTTGACCCGGTCCAGCACCCGCTGGGCCATCTGGGCCAGGTCCAGGGTGCGGCCGTCGGGCAGGCGATAGCGGTCGGTGTCGGCGATGACCGACTGGCCGAAACGGTTGGGGTTGGCCTGGGGGCCTTCCCAACGCGGGCGATAAAAACCGCTGCCGTCGTGGAGGTTCAAAAGCATGTCGCTCTGGGCCATCAGCGACTTGAGCACCTCCACGATCTGCTTGTGCCGCTTGGCGGTGACCGGGTCGCCGAACTGGCGGTTCATGTCCCCGTCCGGTCCACGGTGGTTGAGCATGATGGAATAGAAGTTGGCCCGGGGCACCACGATCAGGTTGCCCTGTTGCAGGGAGATGTCGGCGTAAAGGTCGGCCGAGAGGAAACCGCCTGGTTCGTCGCCCTGGATGCCGCCGATCAACATCAGGGTTTTGCCGTCTCGGGCCCCATAGACCCGATAGACGTTCAACTCGTTGGGAGTGTCGGCGAAATAGACCTGGTGCTCGTGTCCTGGCCGGGTGGCGGGGGTGGCGGCCAGGGCGGGGGCGATGGCCAACCCGATCCCGATCAGGAGCAGCGCCAGCAGCAGGCCGCGGCCGAGCAAGCGCCGACCGAATCCGGCGGAAATGGTTCCAGGCCCGCTCACCTTCGCTCCCGGCCCCGGCGCCGGGCGCCGGCCAACCTGGTCGGCGGCGTCCATGCTTAGTTTCCGACGCCGGCCCGGCCTAGGTTCACCGGTTGGTGGTGCACCATGACCAACTCACCCTGGCGGGAATAGATCACGAACTCCAGTTGATTGAATTGCTTGTCGCCAATGGCCGCCACCCGGGCCCGGACATGGCGGTAGCGCTGCACCGAGAAGGGGGTGCCGCGGCGGAAGCTCTGGGGCCGTCCCTGGTTGGTCAGGCGCATGGGAGGCCAGGCCTCGATCCACGGTTTGCCGTTGCGCACGCCACGGGCCACCAAGGTGATATAACCAGAGACCGGCTCCTTGCTCTCGCGCTCGTTGACCATGTCGAAATTGACCACCAGGTCGCCGCCCTCCAGCTTTTGCTCGATGTTGCGCAGGGCGATGTAATCGGAGGTGGTGGGCTCGGGCTGATCGCCCCGGTCATGTTCAAGGTCGGCGGCGGTTTCCGAGGTGCCGTGGACGGTTTCGACCGGGGCCGCGCTGGCCGGGGCGACGCCTCGTTTGCCTTTTTCGGGCGGGGTGGCTCTCTCCTCCGCCGCCTGCTGGGCCAGGATCTCCCGCGTCTCCTGCTCCTGGAGCAGGGCCTCCAGGCGCTCGGCGCGCAATGAGAGCATGCGCGACTCGTCAACCATGGCCATGACCAGGCCATGCTGTTGATAAACCACCCAGCCGCACAGTCCCAGACCGGCGGTAAGCACCGCCAGCAGCACCGTCAGGAGGTAGAAAAAGCCGCCGCGCAGGGAGAAGGAACTGACTGGTCCCGACCGCCGAACCATCACCACGTCGAAGCCGCGTTTAGCCAAGCTGGAATCCTTTCCCTGGCTCCCGGGTGGCCCGGGCCCCGCCGCCGGCCGGCGCGGGTCTGTTCTTGCCTAGGAGCGACCCTGGCGGCGCCCCCCAGCCGAACGAGCCGGCATTTCCTCCCAACTCTCGGCCAGGATCTGCCATTGACCACCCTTGTTGGTCAGCTCCATTTGCTTGCGTCCCACATCCTGGTGCCAATCGGAGCGATAGTGCTGCACGAAGGTGACTTTGGCCCGATTGCCGCTGACCTTGACTTGGATGTCGCTGGCCTCCACCGCGATCACCTTGTAGACGGTGGACAGATAGGCCTTGTGCTCGCGCCACTGCCGGCGGTCCATGCCACCGCTATGGAAGTTGGGCGCGTAGTGGGAGATGTAGGAGTTGATGTTCTTGGTGCTCCAAGCCTTCAGCCAGGCCTGAAGCATCTGACGCACCTGCTGTTCGGATTGGTCCGGGAGCTTGGCCGCGGCCTCGCGCCGGGAGTTCGCGGCCTTGGCCGTTTCTGGCTCCTCGGCCTGCACCGGGGGTTTGGATTC
>JAIUYB010000262.1 GCA_020216625.1 Desulfarculus sp. | reverse complement strand
CATCACCTGCCATTGGGGATAGACACCCATGGCCAGGGTGAGTTCGTCCAGGTGCCAAAGCAGGGCCGGGAGCTTATCCAGGAGGAGCTGGCCCCGCACCTGGGTGGGAAAGGAGTTGAGGCCAAAGCGATCCACCACCTTTTGGGCGTGCTCCAGCTCGTTGTATTCATCGCCCTCCGGGAACCAGGCGGTGAAGGTGTCGAGGCCGGCGATATGGGGGCTGACCAGGGCCGCCACCGCGCTGGAGTCAAGCCCGCCGGAGAGACAGACCCCCACCGGCACGTCGGAGCGGGTGTGCAGCGCCATGGCGTTTTTCAGAAGCTCCAGCAGCTCGCCGGCCAGGTCCTGGTCGTCGCGCCCGGTCTGCTCTTGGCGCAAGTCCAGGGCGCGGCCCGGCAGGTCCCAATAGGGCGTGGTCGCCACCTGGCGGCCGTTCTCCCAGACCATGCACCGGCCGGGCTTAAGGCGCTTGACGCCGCGGAAGAAGCCATCCTCCAGGCCGTCCACCAGGCCGGTCCGCAGATAGGCTTCCAGGGCGGACTGGTTCAGCTCAAGGGGCAGGTTGGTCAGGCGGCGGTAGGCCAAAAGGGCCTTGACCTCCGAGGCGAAGGCCAGGCGGTCGCCGTCCAGGCAATAGTAGAGCGGCTTGATGCCAACCCTATCGCGGCAGAGCACCAGACGACGGGCGTCACGTTCCCAGATGGCCAGCGCCCACATGCCATTGAAGCGCTGGAAGCAATCCAGGCCCCAATGGGCGTAGGCCTGGAGGATGACCTCGGTGTCGCTGTCGCTGAAAAAGCTCGCGCCCAGGCTTTCCAGCTCCTGGCGCAGCTCCAGGTAGTTGTAGACCTCGCCGTTGTAGGAGATGACCAGGCGTCCGCCGTCCAGGCTCATGGGTTGATGACCCCGGGGGCTCAGATCCAGGATGGACAGGCGCAGGTGGCCCAGCCAGAGGTTGTCCAGCCGCTCTTGACCCCGGTCGTCGGGGCCGCGGTGGGCCATCACGTCCAACATGCGGCCCAGCACCGCCCCCAGCTCCGGGGAGCCTGGGCCGCGCAGCTCGTGGATGCCGGCGATTCCGCACATGGTCTAGCGGACCACGCCGCCCAGAGCCAGGCAAGCGGCCAGGGCGCTGGTCAGCCCGCGCAGGGTCCAGGCCTGGCCCCAACGCAGATAGGGGAAGCGCTGGGCCTCCTCGCGGCCCTCCACCAAGTCCAGACGCGCGATGAAGCTGCCATCGGGATTGACACAGCGGTCCAGGAACCAGGGGATGAAGTTGGCCAGGACCCGCCGGGCGGCCTCGCTGGTCGGGGCGGCCTGGCCCAGGATGTAGGCCGCCTCGGCCGGGGCATGGATATCCACCGGATAGGTCTGGTTGGGGTGCAGCTTGGGCACGGTGGCCGATTCGAAGAAGTTGAGCAGGTAGTAATCCAGGTAGGTCTGGTGGCCCTGGGCCAACTCCTCCCACTCCGGGAAAAGCGCGCTCAGGCGTCCCAGGCTGCGCAGTTCGGCCGCGGTGTGGTAGTGGTCCATCTGGCCCACGTTGGCCGGGCTGGGCTCATATCCCCGCGCCCAATAGGTCAGGTGCCCATGCTGGCCCAGATCGGTCAGGGCGAAATTCACCGCCTGGCGGGCCAGATTCACCCACTGGGGGCGGTCGGCGGCCTGGCCCAGGCGGGCCAGGTACTCGGCCACGCAGAGGTTGGCGTTGTGCACGTGGTAGAAGTCCAGCGGCGTATAGCTGAAGCAAATCCGCTGGTCGTCCAGGCGGTCCTGGTTCAGGTCACCCGCCAGGAAATCGCCCACCGCCAGGCAGCGCTCGAGCCACTTGGCCTCGCCGGTGGTCCGCCACAGCTCCCAGAAGGCGTCGCCGATGTGATAGGAGTTGACCGCGGTGGGGGTGCCGGCGGGGATGATCACCACCGACTCCCAGTCAAAGGGATAGCCCCAGCCCAGGCCGCTCAGGCCCGGGGCGGCGTTGGCCAGCAGCCACTGCTCGCACTCGGCGATCTGGCGGGTGAAGTCCCGGCCCGGCAAGAGTCCGCCCAGCAGCGCGTAGGAGCCCAGAAACAGCCCCATGGCCTTGGCGTTGATCTGGGGAGCGATGCCCAGCTCCCGGCGCACCTCGGCCGGGTGGCTGCGCTCCCGGGCCAGGATCTCCTGGGCCTTGGCCGGATCCAGGCCGCCCTTGCGGCGCTGGGTCAGAAGCCAGCCTTTGACATCGTAGGGATCGTAGCCGGCCCAGCCGTTGCCTTCCACCCAGGCGTGCAAGTTCAGAATGGCCTGGCTGAGCGATGGGGCCAGGGCCGCCGCCTCGGCCGCGCCGGGCAAGCTGGCGGTCACGGTTGCGGGGGCTGGCGCGATGGCCGGCGTCTGGACCTGGTTCGGGGTTGCCGGCACGGGCCGCCCATGGCGAGTCCCTTGGTCTATCACCTGGTGGTAGAACTCCTCCAGGCGGGTGATCTCGCCCTCGTAGGTGCGCACGTGGTCGGCCAGGATCACCTCCCGGGCCATGGTGCGCAGGCGGGGCAGGCCCTGGATGATGTCGCTGGCGCTGGTGAAGGTGAAGCCCACCGGGTGCTCGGCGAAGTACTCGCGATAGGTCTGCAGGTCGCTGGCCACCACCGGCAGACCGGCGGCCAGGTACTCGTAGAGCTTGTTGGCCAGGGTGGAATCCAGGAAGCGGCGGTTGCCCTTTTCCAGATTGAAGGGGATGATGCCGAAGTCGTACTGGGTCATCTCCTCCATGATCTGGCGAGGCGAGAGCGGCTGGTGGTAGCGCAGGTTGGGGATGGCACCCAGGCGCAGGGCCAGGTCGGGGTCGTGCTGGGTGGGGTACATGTGCACCACCAGGCCGGCGCTGGCCAAGGCGTGAAAGAGATCGATGAAATCGCGGTGGCTGTTGCCGCCCATGCCGCCCTCGTAGACGAGGTGGGTCCGGCCGTCCTGGGCCGAGAGCTTGGGCAGCCGCCGCCGGGGCAGGTCGCCGGCCGAGGCGTAGTTGTTGAAGACCAGGCTGGGACCGCTGACGCCGTATAGCTCCCGGGCCTCGCGCTCCTGGTAGGCGGTGGTGTAGACCCGGCCGTGGGCCGAGCGGTTGGCCAGGCCCTCGAAGAAGACCAGGCTGGTCTCGCCGCCGCCCCGCAGGCTGATCAGGTCGTGGGTGTCGTGGACCACCGGGGCCGCGCCGCCCAGGGCCACCACGCTGAGCTGATCCGGCTCGTTGTGGCAATGCACCAGGTCATAGGCCCCGCAGAGATCCCAGAAGTGGCGGTGGTCGCGCAAGCGGATCACCTCGTCATAGACATCGTTGTCCAGACCCTTGTACATCTGGCTGAGGTCGGCCTTGGTGTAGGCCAGGCTGACCCGGTGCCCCCGGGCCCGCAGGGCGGAGGCCATCTTGTAGTTGCGGATGCAGGGCGCCTCCTGCACGAAGAGCAGATTCAAGGGCCGGGGGCTGGGCTCCAGGCGGGGAGCCTGGGGCAGGGGCTGCTCCGGCGCAGCCTCGGCCATGGCCGGGACCACGGCCTCGGGCTCCAGGGGCGGCGGGGTGTACTTGACAATGGGCGGGGCGTCGGGAACCCGCCCGGCGCGCCGCCCGGGACGATAGAACTCCGCCGTGCGCACGGGCTTTTCCTGATTGGACAGGCAGGCGTTCAACAGCTCCAGGAGCTGCTGCTGGTTGGGATCGTTCACCAGCTCCAGGGCCTTTTCCAGGTTGGTCTGGGCCCCGGCCCAGTCCTCCATGGTCATCAGAACCTTGCCCAGGTTGGCCCAAAAGGTGGGCTCCTGGGGGCGCAGTTCCACCGCCCGGCGCAATTGTTCCAGGGCCGCCTCGGGCCGCCCCTGCATAAACAGGCTCATGGCCAAGGCGTTGCGGGCCGAGCCGTCCTGGGGGTGGTCGTCCACCAGACGCTGGTGGACCGTCACCGCGGCGGCAAACTCCCGCCTGCGCATGTGGATCTTGCCCAGGAGCTCCAGGCCCTCGCGGTGGCCTGGATCGGCGGCCAGGATCGGTTGGAGGAACTGCTCGGCCCGCTGGCTCTGGCCGGAACGATACAATTCGTTGGCGCTGGCAAGCGCCTCCTGGGCTGATTGCGACACCGGAAATCCTCCCCGCTTGGTCCGGACCGGCCTTGGTCCGGCTTTGGGTCGTGGCCATAAAAGGCCGACCATCCTTGGCTGTGGGGCCCCGGGGGCCACCCGCGCCGGAGACTGCACTGGCCAGTCAGATTGCAAGCGACATGCCATACCTCCACCAGGCGAATAACAAGCTCAACATGCTTAATTAATTGATTTTTTATGGCAGATCACCCCTGGGTTGCCAAGAGGGCAAAATCTGCCCCCGGCGGCCAGGGTTGGGGCAGGCTTTGCCACGCGACCGCGCCAAAAGGCCAGGCCCCGGCGGGAAGCCGGGGCCTGGCGGGTGACCGGCGGAGGGCCGCCGGCCTATGTCGGGTTGGTTAGCCCAGCAGCTGGAGGGCCAACTGCGGCAGGCTGTTGGCCTGGGCCAGCATGGCCACCGCCGCCTGGGCCAGGATGTTGTTCTTGGTGAACTCGGTCATCTCGGTGGCCAC
>JAIUYB010000261.1 GCA_020216625.1 Desulfarculus sp. | reverse complement strand
GTTGCAATAGGCAACCTCCCTCGATATAATTAAATAGAGTTTCGCCACCGCCGTGAATCAGCGCCGACCCAAATAGGCGCGCATGGCCCCTCCAATCCCTGGAGCCTGTCCTGGGGAGGACCGACCGTGCCCGCGTCACCGCCCGCCCCCCCCGAGCCGCCCCGCGCCCTGCGCCAGGGCATCATCGCCCTGATCTACGCCCTGGCCGCCGGCCTGCTGACCTGGCGCTTCCTGAGCAGCGACCTGCACTACGACAGCGCCCTGGTGGGCCTGATGGTGCAATCCTTCCTGGAAGGCGACTTCCACGTCTTCTTCTTTGGCAACAACTACATGGGCACCCTGGACGCGGTGCTGGCCATGCCGGTCTTCGCCTTGTTCGGCTCCACCACCCTGGCCATCAACTTCTGGCCGCCGGTGCTCTACCTGGGGACCATGGCCATCCTCCACCGCCTGTTGGCCCACTTCTTCGGCTTCTGGGGGGTGTTGGTGGGCCTGGTCTACCTGGCCCTGCCCCCGTCCTACAGCCTGTTCTTCGCCGGCGAGGCCCGCACCCACTATGGCCTGGGCCTGTTCCTCTCCGCCTGGCTGATGTGGATCAGCCTGCGCCTGGGCGACACACCAACCTGGCGTCCGCGCTCGCTATTCCTCTGGGGCCTGGTGGCCGGCCTGGCTTTTTGGACCAACTTCCTCACCGCCACCGCCATCCTGCCCTGCGGGCTGTATCTGCTCTGGGCCGGCCGGGAGCGCCTGCGCCCCGCCGCCCTGGGCTGGCTGCTGCTGGGCGGCTTGACCGGCGCCGCGCCCCTGATCTGGTTCAACGCCAGCCATGGCTGGCCCCACCTGGGCCTGGGGGGCGAGTTGCGCCTGGGGCCGGAGCTGGGTCAGACCGCCAGCTACGGCCTGGACCACGCCTGGCGCTACCTCAAGGCTGTTTTCTGGCGGGGGCTGCCGGCCATGCTGGGGGTGTGGAACTCCCACCGGGGAGCCATCCCGGCCGGGCATCCCCTGTTCTTGGTCTACTTGCTGCTGCTCTTGGGGCTCATCTCCGGCGCGGCCGGCTTGGCCTGGCGGGGCTGGCGCGAGGCCGACCGCCGCTCCTGGCTGCCCCTGGCCATCCTTATCCTGAGTGTGGCGGCGGTGGTTGGCACCCACTACGGCTCCCAGGTGGAGCAGGACCGCCCCCGCTACCTGCTCTGGCTCTACCTGCCCCTGCCCTTCTGCTGGGCCTGGCTGGGCCAGGCCCTGACCCGCCTGCAACCACCCCTGGCCCCGGCCCTGGCCCCGGCCTTGGCCCTGATGCTCTGCGGCGTGAACATCGGCGGCTACGCCGACTTCCGCAGCCTCTGGGGCACCCCGCTCTTGCGCCTCGACGGCGGGTTCTATTTCCAGCAGGAAGCGGCCTACCGCCAAATGTTGGCCCAGGCCCGGGCCGCCGGGGTGCGACACCTCTACGCCGACGAGCGGCGGCCGGTTTTTTTCAGCCCCAACCCCGACCTGGGCGCCTATGAACTGGCCTTTCTGGCCAAGGGCGACCCTCTGGTGGTGGATTTCTGGCGCGACAAGCGCCCCCGGGTCGCGGCCCGGGTGGACGCCGCGCCGGACCCGGCCTTCTACGCCGATGGCCTGGAGCCCAAGCTGCGCTTCCTGGGGCTGGATTACCAAAAACAGGGCGACCAGCTCTTCCATGGCTTCCAGGAGCCGGTCGGCGTCCAGCGCCTGCTGGAGCTGGACCAGGCCAGCGCCCACGCCCTGGATGGACGCGGCCTGGGGGCCAGCCTGGCAGACGGCGACCTGCGCACGGGTTTCGTCACCCGGGGGCCGGCCCGGGAGGGCGACGGCTTCGTCCTGGATCTGGGCCAGACCCAGATGGTGGCCGGCCTGGCCCTGGTGCCCAGCTTCCCCTGGGAGAGCCCGGCCGGGGTGCGGGTGGAGGGCGCGGGAGACGACGGCCACTTCACTATCCTGCGCGAAACCCCGCACTACCACGCCCCGCTCTTTGTCTCCGGCCCCCGCCCCTTCCTGAAAACCCGCTACGCCCGGGTGGAGTGCTATTTCCCGCCCCGGCCGTTGCGCTATCTGCGGGTGACCCACCTGGGCGACAGCCGCCGTCATTGGTCGGTGCGCCAGGCGCTCTTCTATGGACCCGGGAGCGACGACGGCCTGCCCTCCTGGCAAGAGAGCCTGGAACTGGTGCAACAAGCGGTGGCCCGAGGGGGCTACCGCCGCATCTACGCCGACGCCTGGCCCTCGGCCCACCTCCACCTGCGCCTGGACCGTCAGGTCATGACCCTGCCCGCCAACCAGCACCGCACCGCCTATGGCCATCGCCACCCCAACGAGGACCGCCCCCTGGTGCTGGATTGGTCGGACGGCAACGGCCTGATCGTCCATCACCGCGCCGCGGACCAGGCCGGTCGCCAGCTCGCGCGGGCCGGGGTGATGCACCAGCGCCAGGACCTGGGCCGTTACGCCCTGTTCCGCCTCCAGGGCCAGGAGATGGGGCCACCGGTGTCGCCCCTGGCGGTGAGTTCGGAGGTGGCTCCCCAGGCCGCCAGCGCCCTGGCCCAGGGCCGCCTGCCCAACGGACGCTGGGCCAGCCAGGGGCCGCAGCGGGCCGGGGTGGGGCTGACCCTGGATCTCGGCACGCCCCAGACCGTGGCCTGGCTGAGTCTGGATAACCGCGACCATCCCCACGATTTCCCTCGCCAATTGCGGGCCTTGACCTCCGACGACGGCCAGGAATGGCGACCAGCCGAACTGGCTCTGGTCGGCCCCCTGGCCTTCAGCGGCGAGGTGCTGTTGACCTACGCCGAAGGCCAGAGCATCTACCGCTTCCAGCCCGCGGCGCGGGCGCGTTTCCTGCGTCTGGAATTGGCGGCCGACGACCCCCAGTGGTGGTGGTCGGTGCAGGGCCTGTCCCTGGCCGCGCCGGCTGGGTCCGGCCAACTGGCCGCGCGCTAGGCCGGGGCCGGCCCCTTGTAATCCGGGCCGGGCTTGGGTAGTAATGGGGCCATGGAAGAGCTGACCCGCCCAGCCGCCGCCCGCCGCATCGCCGCGCTCTCGGCCGAGATCCGCCGGCACAACCGGCTGTATTATCAGCAAGACCGCCCCGAGATCAGCGACGAGGAGTACGACCGCCTGCTGGCCGAGCTGGGCGAGCTGGAGGAGCGCTTCCCAGAGCTAATGCTCCCCGACTCCCCCACCCGGAGCGTGGGCGCCCCTCCCCAGACCAGCTTCGCGCCGGTCACTCACCACCGACCCATGCTCAGCCTGGAATCCAAAGCCGACCCGGCCATCTTCACCGATTTCCTGCGCCGCCTGGCCGAGGCCGGCGCGGTCGGAGCCGCCCTGCTGGCCCAACCCAAGATCGACGGCCTCAGCGTGGAGCTGGTTTACCAGGACGGGCTGTTGCGGGTGGGCTCCACCCGGGGCGACGGCCAGACCGGCGAGGACATCACCCCCAATCTGCGCACCGTGGCCGACATCCCCCACCACCTGGACGGCGTGGATGGCCTGGTGGTGATCCGGGGCGAGGTCTACATGGACCGCCAGGGCTTCGAGCAGCTTAACCGGGGCCTGGTGGAGGCCGGGCAAGAGCCCTTCGCCAATCCCCGCAACGCGGCCGCCGGCTCCCTGCGCCAGCTCGACCCCCGCGTCACCGCCGGCCGGCCCCGGAAATTCTTCCCCTTCGAACTGGTCAACGCCATCGAGCTGAACTTCACCAGCGATCACGCCGCGTTGCAGCGCCTGGGCCACTGGGGTTTCCCGGTGGGGGCCGACCACTTGCACCTGGGCACCGACCCCGGCTTCGTGGTGAAACTCCACGCCGACTACCTGGCCCGGCGCGACGAGCTGCCGTTTGAGATCGACGGGGTGGTGATCAAGCTGGACGACCTGGGCCTGCGCGAAGTCCTAGGGGCCCGCTCCCGCACCCCGCGCTGGGCGGTGGCCTGGAAGTTCCCGCCTCGGCAGAAAATCACCACCGTGCGCGACATCGCCATCCAGGTCGGCCGCACCGGCAAGCTGACCCCGGTGGCCCTGTTGGACCCGGTGGACGTGGGCGGGGTCACGGTCAGCCGAGCCACTTTGCATAATTTCGAGCAGTTGGCCCGCCTGGACGTGCGGGTGGGCGACCGCGTGCGGGTGGAGCGGGCCGGGGACGTGATCCCCAAGGTGGCCGAGGTCGAAACCCCGGGAAACCCCCGCCAGGCCCTCCTGACCCCGCCGGAGGCCTGCCCGGTTTGCGGCTCCCCGGTGGCGGCCGAGGGGGCCTATCATCGCTGCCAAAACAGCCTGGGCTGTCCGGCCCAGATCATGGGCGCCCTGGAGCACTACACCGGCCGGATGGCCATGGACATCGAGGGGCTAGGCGAGAAACGCATCGACCAACTGCGCCAGGCTGGCCTGCTGACCGACCTGCCCAGTCTCTACGCCCTGCCCCAACACCGCGAGGCCCTGGTGGGCTTGGAGGGCTGGGGCCGGCTCTCGGCCGACAACCTCTTACGCAACCTGGACAAATCCCGGGGCAAGCCCCTGGCCCGGTTCCTTTTCGCCCTGGGCATCCCCAACGTGGGTGAGGCCACCGCCCGGGA
>JAIUYB010000260.1 GCA_020216625.1 Desulfarculus sp. | reverse complement strand
GCGGTGCACGCCGCCCGCCGCGGGGCCGCGGTGGTCCTGATCGAGCCGGCCAGCCTGGGCGGCGTCTGCCTCAACTGGGGCTGCATCCCCACCAAGACCCTCCTGGCCTCGGCCCGGGCCCTGGACAGCGCCCGGAGGCTCCAGGAGTTCGGAATCATTGGTGGTCGGGACGCGGCCCCGGACTGGCCGGCCATGCAGGCCCGCAAGGCTGGGGTGATCGAGCTCCAGGCCCAGGGCATCGCCCGCTTGCTGAAATCCCATGGCGTGGAGGTCCTCGCCGGCCGGGGCCGACTGCTGACTCCCGGCCGGGTGGCGGGGGCCCTCAACGACGGCGGCCAGCGAGAATTGGCGGTGGACCGGGTGATCCTGGCCACCGGCGCGCGGCCGGCCGACCTGCCGGGATTGATGCGCGACGGCCGACGGGTGCTCAACTCCGATGACCTGCTGGGTCTGGAATCACTGCCGGCCTCGATCTGCATCGTGGGCGGCGGGGTGGTGGGCTGCGAATTCGCCACGCTTTTGGCGGCCTTGGGCTGCCAGGTGAGCCTGGTGGAGGCTCTGGACCGCCTGCTGCCCCTGCCTTCTCTGGAGCCTGAGATCAGCAAGCTGCTTTTGCGCGAGTTCAAGAAGCGCCGGGTGGCGGTTCATCTGGGTTGCGTGGTGGACTCGCTGGCAGAGGATGGCGACGGTCTGGCCATCGCCCTGGCCCCCTCGCCCCTGGTTCCGGCTCCGGCCGCCGGCAAGCCGGCGAAATTGCGGGCTGAACTACTGCTGGTGGCGGCCGGGCGGCGGCCCAACTCCGAGGACCTGGGTCTCGACCAGGCCGGGGTGGAGTGCGACGCCAAGGGCGCGGGGAAGGTGGATGCCAGCCTGGCCACCAGCGCGCCGGAGGTGTACGCCATCGGCGACCTGCTGGGCCCATCCCGGCCCATGCTGGCCCACGTGGCCGCGGCCGAGGCCGAGGTGGCGGCGATCAACGCCCTGGGCGGCGGCCGGGCCATGGCCTATGACCTGGTGCCCTCGGCCGCCTTCACCTGGCCCGAGGCGGCCTGGGTGGGGCTCTCCCTGGCCCAGGCCCGGGAGCGGGGCCACGCGGCGGCCCTGGCTGGCTTCCCGGTGCGTCAGTTGGGCAAGGCCCAAGCCGAGGGCGAGATCGCCGGGCAGTATCTCCTGGTCCACGACACCGCCGACGGCCGCCTGCTGGGGGCGCACCTCTTGGGCCCCCACGCCGGGGAGATGATTCACGAGTGCGCCCTGGGCCTAAGCCTGGGGGCGCGGCTGGAGGATCTGGCCCGGACCATACACGCCCACCCCACCCTGAGCGAGGGCCTACGGGAAGCGGCCGAGGCCGGCTTGGGCGCGCCGGTCCCAATGGGAGGCTAGGCATGCTCTACACCACCCTGGCCGGGCGGGTGCTGGACACCGACCGGGACCTGGACCAGGCCGGCCGCCATGTCATGCAAAAGCTGATGGCCTGGGCCAGCCTGGGGCTTTCGCCCCGGGAGTTCGCCCAAAAGCGTGCCCAGGCCCTGGCGGTGGGCTGGGACGGACGCGGCCCGGTCAGCGAGGGCGAGGCCCTGCGCGCGGCGGCTGATGATCTGGCCCGGCGGGTGGCGGTGGCGGCTGGCGTGCTACCCGGGGTGGGTTGGCTGCGGCCCAAGGTCTGGACCGGCCGTTACCAGGGCGGCGGTGTGGAAGTCTCTGAAATTTCCGGAGATCAGTTGGTGCTGCGGGTGCACGACGCGGCCGACCAGCCCCGGGGCCGGGTGGGCCTGACCCTGCCTCGCGACCAATCGCCGGTCCAGGCCCTGGAGCAGGCCCTGGCCGAACTGGCCCAGGGCCAGGGGCCCCTGTCCGGCCCCCTGCGCAGCCTGGGCCTGACCGCCAGGACCTAGGCCGCGCCCCGATCCTCCGCGCGTTCGGCCCGGAGGGCTGACAGCAGCAAATCCTCTAATTCCAGGGCGTTGGCCCGCACCTGGGCGATGTCGTCGCCGCTAAGGTCGTCCCAGTGCGCCCCGGCGGCCACCGTGACCTTGACCCCCAGCCCGGATGCGAGCCGCAGGGCCAGGGCCTTGGCCAATTCGTCCTCCTTGTGGCCGGGATAGCAGAACACGCTTGCGGTGGCGCTGGTGGTCTCGGGATCGGCCAGGCTGGGCCGGGGCGCGGCCATGGCCACCGCGCCCAGATGGGGGCGCTGTCCGCCCGTGACCAGCACCAGGAGGTCCCCGCCGGCCCAGAGCCAGCGGGCGTCCAGGTTCAGGCGCGGGGCGCTGGTGGAGAGCGCGCCCATGCCTAGCTGGCTTGGCCCGGCTTGCGGCTGGAGGCCTGGAGGTCGAGAATGACGCTGTCGCCCACGTAGGGCTTGGCCTGGTAGCGCACCAGGCTCACCAGGCGATTGGTGACCTCGCCCAGCCGCTGGGTCTGCTCCACGATGGTGTTGGCCATCTCCTTGATGCGGGCCGGGTCGTCGGTCAGGCCGATCAGCTCGGCCGAGGCCATGATGGCCATCAGGGGCTGGTTCAGTTCGTGGGCCACCGCGCCGGCGGTGGCCAGGGCCGCTTCCAGATCTTGGCGCAGGCGTTTTTCCAGGGCGGCCCGGTGGCGTTCGTGTACGGCCTGGATGCGGTGGGCCAGCAAGCCGGTGTCCACCGGGCGCAGGATGTAGTCGTCGGCCCCCAGACGGACCGCCTGCACTGCGGTGGCCAGGGATCCGTAGGAGGTGACCAACAGGAAGGGCAGGTCCAGGCCCTGCTGGCGCAGCGACTTGAGCAGGTCCAGGCCGTCCATGTCCGGCATCACCAGGTCGCAGAGCACCAAGTCGAAACGCTCCCGGCTCAACCTGGCCAAGGCGTCCTGGGCGCTGGAGACGGTGACGGCCTGGTGGCCCAACTCCTCCACCAAGCCGGTGAAATAGTGGCGGGCGGTGGCCGAGTCGTCCACCACCAGGATTTTCAGTCTGTTCATCGCGCGCTCCCGGGCATGGAGGTTCCGCTGTCGGCACGGGGGGCAGAGGCCCCATGATCATTTTACCGGCGGCGGCCATGGCTGGCATCCGCTCGCCAACCACTGAACGACCTGTTATCATGGGTGTATCGAAAAACGCAAGGGCGGGAGAGCGCGCCCCAGACCGCGCCGGTCGCCGCCTTCTTGGCCGTAATAACCTGATAAATGTAGGAATATCGTGAGCCAGGAGCAACCCGCCAGCGTCAAGGTGCGTTTCGAGCCCTTCAACATCGTCGTCCAGGCGCCCGTGGGCAGCACCATTCTCGATGTCGCCCTGGAGGCGGGGGTGCACATCAACGCCTCCTGCGGCGGCGAAGGCGTCTGCGGCAAATGCCGGGTTATCGTGGAGGAGGGCGAAGTCCAAGGGGGCCTGACCGAGAAGATCAACCCCCAGGACGCGGCCAAGGGCGTGCGCCAGGCCTGTCTGGCCGAGTTGACCGGCGACGTGGTGGTGCGGGTGCCGGTGGAGTCGAGCCTGGACAAGGTGGCCCTGAAGGCCCTGGCCGCTGGCAGCGCCCAGCAGGCCACCCTGATCGGCGGCGAGGAGCTGAAGCAGGAGGGCCGCTTCGATCCGGCCCTGGCCAAGGTCACGGTGCGGGCCAACCCACCCACCCTGGAGGACAATCGCAACGACGTGGCCCGCCTGTTGGCCTGCCTGCGCGAGAAGGGCGAGCGTGGCTTCAGCTTCGCCTTCGAGGCCATCCGCGACCTGCCCGAGGCCTGGCGGCGGGGCGATTGGCAGGTGACCACCACCATCATGCGTCCGGTGCGGCGCAAATATGGCCGCAACCAGGTGATCCGGGTGGAGCCCGGCGACACCAGCGCCAGCAACCTGGCGGTGGCCATCGACCTGGGCACCACCACGGTCTGGGCCCAGCTCATCGACCTCAACAGCGGCCAGGTCCTGGCCACCGAGGGCGACTTCAACGGCCAGATCGGCTATGGCGAGGACGTCATCAGCCGCATCGTCTACGCCGGCAAGCCCGGCGGACTCAAACGCCTGGGCGAGGCGGCCTGCGGGTCGATCAACGAGGTCCTGAAGGCGGTGGCGCGCAAGGCCGGGGTGGAGCTGACCGACATCAACCTGGCCACCCTGGCCGGCAACACCACCATGACCCAGCTTTTTCTGGGGGTGGAGCCCAAGTACATCCGCCTGGAACGCTACGTGCCGGCGGCGGCCTACTATCCTCCCCTGCGCGCCAGCCAGTTCGGCCTGGCCCTGGCCGACCACGTGCGCCTGTTGGTCTTCCCGGCGGCGGCCTCCTACGTGGGCGGGGACGTGGTGGCCGGAGTGATGGGCGTGGGGATGCACAAGGACGAGCGCCTGACGCTATTCATCGACCTGGGCACCAACGGCGAGGTGGTGGTGGGCAACCGCGACTGGATGGCCTGCGCCGCGGCCAGCGCCGGCCCGGCCTTCGAGGGCGGCGGCATCAAGTTCGGCATGCGGGCCAGCAAGGGGGCCATCGAGAACTTCTCGGTCAACCCCATCACCGGCGAGCCGGCCATCGTCACCGTGGGCAAGGCCAAGCCCCGGGGCATCTGCGGCTCGGGGCTGATCGCCACCGTGGCCGCCCTGCTGATGGCCGGGAT
>JAIUYB010000259.1 GCA_020216625.1 Desulfarculus sp. | reverse complement strand
GAGATAGGCCGTGGCCTGGGGCGGGGCCATCACGAAGCAGGCGGTGGAGAGCGCGTCGGCCAGGGCGGCCTGGGGGGCGCGCACGCTCACCGAGACATCGGTGCGCGGCGAGCGGCCGGCCTTGGGATCGATGATGTGGAAGTAGAGGCGCTCCTGATCGAAGTAGACCTCGTAGTTGCCGCTGGTGGCGATGGCGTCGCCACGCAGGGGCACCACGACCTTGGCCTTCAGGGGATCGGCCGGGTCGGAGACGGCCACCCGCCAGGGCTGGTCTTGGTCGCGCTGGCCCAGACTGGCGATGTCGCCACCGGCGTTGATCAAGGCCCGGCTCACGCCGGTCTCCCGGATGGCGGCGATGCCCTGGTCGGCGATCCAGCCCTTGGCCAGGCCGTCCAGGGTTACGCCCGCGCCCTCGGTGGTGAGCAAAAGACCCTGGCCCTCGGTCTTGACCCCGCCGATGGCTTTCATCGCCTGGCTGACCAGGGCCGGGGCCGGGGGGCGGCCAGCGTCGGCGAAGCTCTGGCGATAGATATCCACCAGGGGGGCCACGGTGATGTCAAAGGCGCCGTTGGTGTCCTGGTGGACCGATTGGGCCAGATCCAGCACCCGGGCCAGCTCCGGGGTCAGGCGGCTGAGATGGCCTTCGCTGTTGAGCTGGGCCACCGGGCCGCCGGGACGATGGCGGTCGAAGATGGGGGTCAAGCCGCCCATGCGCTCGAAGGCCCGCTCCAGGGCCATCGTCGCCCGGTCGGCGCTCTGGTCCACCACCGTCACCGCCACCACGGTGCCCATCAGCATCCGGGCCTCCTGGACCACCTGGAGACCCCGACCCAGCGAGGCTCGGCCCAGGGCGGGGGAGACCAGGGGCAGGGCGGAAGCCAGGCCCAGGCCGCCAGCTAGGCGCAGGAAGGCGCGGCGATCGATTTTCTGAGGCATCTTGCTTCTCCCCTTACTTGGCGCAGGAGGCGCAGGCGATGGTGTCGGGTTGGCCCTGGCGGCGGTAGCAGATCAGGCCGCATTGCAGGCAGCGCTGGGATTCCTGGCGCGCCATCTCCTCGGTCAGGCCCAGCTCCACTTCGCTGAAGTTCATGGCCCGCTCCGGCACGTGCAGCTCGGGCATCTTCACCCGCTGGCCCGGGGCCGGAGCGTTCTCGATCTTTTTAAGGCTGGTCACCTGCTTGGGGTTCTTGACCCAGTCGGGCGAGATGGACGGATCCTGGCCGGCCAGGTACAGGTGGATGGCCCGGGCCGCCTTGCGCCCCATGCCGATGGCCTGGACCACGGTGGCCGCGCCCAGCACGTCGTCGCCGCCGGCGAAGACGCCGGGAATGTTGGTGCAGGTCACCTCCTCGTCGGCCTTGATGGTGGACCACTTGGTGCGCTCCACCTGCTGTCCGGCCTGGTCGCCGTCCAGGAAGGCCAGGTCCGGGAACTGGCCGATGGCCGCGATGACGTTATCCACCTCCAGGATGGTTTCCGAGCCCTTGACCGGCACTGGCCGCCGGCGTCCACTGGCGTCGGGCTCGCCCAGCTCCATCTTGAGGAACTCCAGGCCGGTGAGCTTGCCGTCCTTGCCCACCAGGCGGGTGGGGGCGGCCAGGAAGTGGAACTTGACGCCCTCGCGCTCGGCCTCCTCCACCTCGATGTCGTTGGCCGGCATCTCGGAGCGGGAGCGGCGGTAGAGCACCGTGACTTCCTTGGCCCCCAGGCGCCAGCAGGTGCGGGCGCAGTCGATGGCGGTGTTGCCGCCGCCGATGATGACCACCTTCTCGCCCACCGGGGTTTCCTTGTCCAGGCCCCGGTCGATGAGCATGGCGGTGCCGGGCAGCACCCCGCTGAGTTCCTCGCCGTCCACGCCCAGATTGCGGCTGCCCCAGGCGCCCACCCCCAGGAAGATGGCCTCGAAGCCCTCCTGGCGCAGGCTCTCCAGGGTGAAGTCCTTGCCCATGGCCTGATTGCAGCGAGCCTCCACCCCCAGGTCCAGGATGCCCTGGATTTCCCAATCCAGGATGGCCTTGGGCAGGCGATACTCGGGGATGCCGTAGCGGGTCATGCCGCCCATCTTGGGCATGGCCTCGAAGATGGTGGGGCTGTAGCCCAGGCGGGCCAGGTAATAAGCCGCGGTGAGTCCGGCCGGGCCGCCGCCCACGATGGCCACCTTGCGGCCGTTCTTGGGCAGGCAGAAGGGCTGAATGTGCTGGCCGGTGCCCATTTCGTAGTCGGCGGCGAAGCGCTTGAGATGGTTGATGTTCACCGGGTCGCCCTCCAGGCCGCGGCGGCAGGCGCTCTCGCAGGGATGGGGGCAGACGCGGCCGCAGACCAGGGGCAGGGGGTTGTGCTCCTTGATGATGCTCACCGCCTCGGCGAAGCGACCCTGGCCGATGGCCTTGATGTAGGCCGGAATGTCGATCTGGGCCGGGCAGGTGCTCTGGCAGGGGGCCAGGCAGTCCTTGAGCGAGTTGAAGCCCAGGATGCGGGCGGTGGTGTTGCTGAGAACGATGATGTCCTTGGGGCAGACCCGCTCGCAGGTGCCGCAGCCGGTGCAGAGCAGGGGGTCCACGTGGGGCAGATTGTCCGGCCCGATGTGGATGGCCCCGAAGGGGCAGGCCGCCGCGCAGGAGCCCAGGCCGATGCAGCCGATGTCGCAGACCTTGGGGCCGCCGGCCAGCAACACCGCCGCGCGGCAGTCCCGCACGCCGTCGTAGTTGTATTTCAGGTCGGCCTTGTCCACGCCGTAGGTGCAGCCGGGGGTGGCCACCTGGGGCTCGCGGAAGCCGGCCTCAACTCCCAGGATGGCGGCCACCGCCGCGCCGACCTCGGGTCCGCCGCCCACGCAGATGTTGGGCGCGGCCTTGCCACTGGCGATGGCCAGGGCGGCCGAGGAGCAGCCCGCGAAGCCGCAGCCGCCGCAGTTGGCCCCGGGCAGGGCCCCCTCGATGGCCTCCACCAGCGGGTCGCGCTCCACGTAGAACACCTTGGCCGCCACGCCCAGGCCCAGCGCCGCCACCAGCCCCAGACCGCCCAGGGCGAGTCCTTCCACTAACATATCTTTGCTCTCCCCAGGGAAGCCGCCGCCTCCCCACCGAGAAGTTTTGCCATGCCGATCGCCACGCGACCCTCGGCCCCCGGACCTAGTGGCCCACCAGGCCGGCGAACCCGCTGAAGGCCAGGGACATGAAGCCGGCCGTCACCAGGCCCAGGGCCGTGCCCTCGAAGACCTTGGGAATGCGGGCCAGGGCGAAGCGCTCGCGAATGCCGGCGAACAGGCACAGGGCCAGGCCGTAGCCCACCGCCGAGGCGAAGGAGAAGACCAACATCTGGACGAAGTCGAACTCCTTCTGGATGTTGATGATGGCCACGCCCAGCACCGCGCAGTTGGTGGTGATCAAGGGCAAGTAGATGCCCAGGGCCCGGTACAGGCCCGGCACCGTCTTCTGCATGATGATCTCCACCAGCTGCACCAGCGAGGCGATGACCAGGATGAAGAAGATGGTTTGTAGGTATTCGATGTTGAAGGGAATCAGGATGTAGTACTGGACCAGCCAGGTGCAGGCGCCGGCCAGGGTGATGACGAAGACCACGGCCATGGACATGCCGGTGGCGGTGTCCATGCGCTTGCTCACGCCCAGGAAAGGGCAGTTGCCCAAAAATTGGGCCAGCAGGATGTTGTTGACCAACACCGCGCCGACGATGAAGAGCATGTAATCGCCGAAACTCATCGCTATCTCCTTGCCCCCGCTTTTGGGGCGGGAGCGGATCGGACGTTCTTAGGCCTGGGCCGCGGCCAGGCGGGTCGCCTCCAGCTTGCGCTTGGCCTGCCGGGCGCTGATCAGATTGATCGCCGCCAGCATCAGACCCAGACAGACGAAGGCGCCGGGGGCCTTGAGCAAAAAGGCCATGGGCTCGTAGCCGCTCCACATCACCTGGGCGCCCCAGAAGGTTCCCGCGCCGAAGATCTCGCGGATGGTGCCCAGGGAGAACAGGCTGATGGCGAAACCCAGGCCGATGCCCAGGCCGTCGGCCCCGGAGGCCAGCACGCCGTTGCTGCTGGCGAAGGCCTCGGCCCGGCCCAGGGGGATGCAGTTGACCACGATCAGGGGGATGAAGATGCCGAGCTTGACGTACAAGGCGTAGAAATAGGCCTGCATGGTCAGCTCGACCACCACCACGAAGGTGGCCACCACCACGATGAAGGCGGCGATGCGCACCTTGCTGGGAATGATCTTGCGCAGGGCGCTGATGAGCATGTTGGAGCAGGCCAGCACGAAGGCGGTGGCCAGGCCCATGCCCAGGCCATTCTCGGCGCTGGTGGTCACGGCCAGGGTGGGGCAGAGGCCCAGCACCAGGCGGAAGGGCGGCAGCAGCTCCCAGAAGCCTTTGGTGAACTCTTTCATCAGTGACATGGCCGCCTCCTAGTTAACCATCTTGTCGCGGTGCTGGGCCAGCATCGCCCGGGCGTTGTTGACCGCCGCCACCACGCCGTTGGTGGAGAGCGTGGCCCCGGACAGGGCCTGGATGTTGTCCTTGGTCAGATCCTTGCCCAGGTCCTGTCCCCGGAAAGGCTCGGTGAAGCCAGGCTCCAGGATGCGGGCGCCCAGGCCCG
>JAIUYB010000258.1 GCA_020216625.1 Desulfarculus sp. | reverse complement strand
GTTGGTTTGCGCCGGACCAGGGAAGGCCCGGCGCGACTCGCCCGGATTGCGGCCGACAAAGTCCAAGGATGGACTTTTTCGGCGTTTTTCGAGGGGTTAATTCTCTAAGGACCCAGGGAATCGGCCAAGGTCGCCTCTGGCGGGGCCAAGAGGATGGGGGGGCGGTCGCCGCGCCAGCGGTGGCCTGCCGTCCCGCCCGGGGCGCTGCCCCACACCGATCCCCTGGGTCCTCCTGCCAGCTCCCGGGCTCAGCCCCGGGACGCGCCCGGTTGCCAGGTGGTCTCCTCCAACATATCCAGGATGCGGGCGGTGAGGCGGCCGAAATCGGGGTTGTCGCGGCCCCGGGGGCGCGGCATCTCCACCGGCAGGATCGCGGTGATCCTCCCGGGCCGGGCCGACATCACCACGATGCGGTCGGCCAGGTAGACCGCCTCGTCCACGCTGTGGGTCACGAACAGGATGGTCTTGCGCCGCATCTCCCACAGGCGCAGGAGCTCGCGTTGGAGCAGGATGCGGGTGTGGGCGTCCAGCGCGCCGAAGGGCTCGTCCATCAACAGCAGGTCCGGGTCGTTGGCCAGGGCCCGGGCGATGGCCACCCGCTGGCGCATGCCGCCGGAAAGCTCGTGGGGCATGGCCTTGGCGAAGGGGTCCAGCCCCACCTGGCGCAGGCGCTCGAGCGCCAAGTCGCGCCGCTCCCGGGCCGACATCCCGGCGAACTCCGGCCCCAGGGCCACGTTGTCCAACACATTGCGCCAGGGCAGCAGGGAATACTCCTGAAAGACCATGCCCACCTCGGGCCGGGGGTTGGTCAGGGGCGCGCCGCGATAGACCACCCGGCCGACGCTGGCCCGCTCCAGGCCGGCCGCGATGCGCAGCAGGGTGGACTTGCCGCAGCCGGACGGTCCCACTAGGCAGATGAAGTCGTTCTCCTCCACCTCCAGGCTCACATCCCGCACCGCCGCCACCTCCCCGCCCCGCAGGGTGACGTAGGTCTTGCCCAGGTTTTCCAGGCGCAGCACCGGCCCGCTCATCGGCTCAGTCCCTGCCAGGCGAACTTGCGGCGCTCCACCAAGCGGAAGACGGCGTCCAGCAGCGCGCCGATGACCCCTATGCCGATCATGCCGGCGATGACGATGTCGGTGCGGGCCACGGTGTAGGCGTGGGTGATCAGATAGCCCACCCCGGAGAGGCTGCCGGGCAGCATCTCGGCCGAGACCAGGCACATCCAGGCCACCCCCAGGCCGATTCGCATGCCGTTGACGATGGCCGGGGCGGCGGCCGGCAAGAGGATCTTCCAGAAGATGTCCCACTGCCCCCCGCCCAAAACCCGGGCCGAATCGATGAGCGTGCGGCGCACCCCGGCCACCCCGTGGATGGCGCTGGTCAGCACCGGATAGAAGGCCCCGATGAAGATGATGAAGATCATCGAGAGCTTGAGGTTGTTGAGATGCTGGTATAGGACCCCGCGCTGCACTCCCAGCACGCTGGCCAGGCTGGAGACGCCGAACCAGGCCAGCACCAGGGGCACCCAGGCCAGGGGCGGTATGGGGCGGAACAGGCCCAGAAAGCCGCTGAGCAGGCGGTTGAGCCGGGCGTGGTAGCCCATGGCCACCCCCAGGGGCACCGCGATCAAGACCGCCAGGGCGTAGCCCACCAGGACCCGCGCCAGGCTGACCGCGACATTGAGCCCCAGGGAGCCCATGGAGATGAGCCCCTGGCCGGGATGCAGAAGAAGCCCCGCGACCTGGTCGAGGCCGGGAAGAATGATCTCGTTGTCGATGCGCCCCGCCAGCCCGGCCCAGACCGCCAGGAAGACGGCCGGGACCAGGAGCGGGATAACCAACCGGGTCGCGAGGCTTCTCATGCCGGGTCCGTTCCGTTATTGAGCCGGGGGCAGGAAACGGTCGTCGATCAGGATCTCCTTGACCTCGGCCAGGCTCTTGCCCTGGAGACGGCCCTTGAAGTTGCCCATCCGGTTGAGGATTTCCATGTACTCGGCGGTGCCCCGCAACCAGCTCTGGTTGAACCGGGGCAGGAAGACCAGGGTGGAGGCCCGCCCCGCCTCCGGGGGGATGCCGATCCAGTTGGCGGTGATCTCCCCGCCCTCGGCCTGGTGGGCGGTGCACCAGGTGTTGGTCTTGGAGATCAGCTCCACGAACTTGCCCACCGCCTCGGGGTGCTGGGCGATGGCATCCTCGCTGGCGGCGGTGACGCAGCAGGGGAAGTCATGCCAGTGGCCGGCCGGGGGCAGGTCGCGCAGGTCCACCAGGATCTTGCCCACCCCGCGCACCACCGCCACCTCCGGGAAGGGCGATGGCCCCACCACCGCCTCCACCTGGTGGCTGGCCAGGGCCGGCAGCATGTTGGGAGTGGCCTTGAGGTCGGCCAGCAGCACCTGGGCCTTCGCGTCGTTGGGGTCCTCGCTGACCCGCAGACCGGCCTGGCGCAACGCGCCCTCCAGCACGATCTTGGGCGCGCTGGTGGGGGAGTGGTAGCCCACCTTCAGCGGCTCCTTGGCCGCCTGGGCCTTGGCCACGAAGGCCTCCCAGCCGGTCAGGGGGCTGTCCTTGCCCACCACCAGGGCCATGCCCTCGGTCTGCATCGGGCACAGCACCTTGATGGGCGTGCCCTTGTCCACCCCGGCCATGATGGCGGTCACCGAGGCCAGGGCCAGGTCCATGTGCTTCTGGGCGAAGAGGGTGGCGGTCTCCGAGCCGCTCTTGGAAACCACCAGGTCCAGGATGGCCACCGGCTCGTTGCCGTTCATCAGCTCGTAGCGCTCCTTGGGGGCCACCTCGCGCAGGTAGACACCCTGGTCCTTGAAGGCCTCGCCCTTGCTGGCGGCCACGATCAGGGGGGTGTGGTGGGTGGTGAAGACATAGCCCACCTTGAGCACCGGCGGGTCGGCGGCCCCGGCCGCGGGGGCGGCCGCCAGGCCCAGGACGGCCAAGAGGAGCAATGACAAGACCTTGCGCATGATCATCTCCAGGTACGAGGTGTGAGTTGCGGGTTGCATCCGGCCTGACCGTTTCCGGCCGGGCCTCAGCGCAGCATTTCCAGGAAGGCTTCCAACCGGGTGCGCAGCGGTTCGCTGTCGCTGTCAGAGTAGTCGGTGTCGATGTGCAGGAACGGCAGGCCCGAGGTGGCCTGCAGGTGCTGGCGCAGGAGGGTGGCCTCCACGTTGTAGGTGTGGCAGGCGTGCCAGGTCAGGTCCACCACCGCCTGGGCCCGGAACTGGGCGATCAGGCGGTCCAGCAGGGCCAAGCGCCCGGGGTTGGGGGTGAGACAGGAGCAGGGGGTGGCCAGGCTGCGCCGGGCCAGGGCGGTCAGGGGGTCGCCCTGGGTGTCGGTGGGCTGGTGCAGGGGCTTTAGGTTGGTGCAGTTCTCCTGGGCCACCACCACCGCGCCGCATTCCTCCAGCAGACGCAGGACCTTGTCCGAGCCCTTGCCCACCGGGCAGCCGCTGAGCAGGATGCGCGGGGCGCGCTCCGGGGCGGCGAAGACCCCCTCGGCCCGGCGCTGGTCCAGCTCCCGCAGCAGGGCCTCCAGGTCGGACAGGTAGGCGGCCTGATCCACAGTGAAATTGCGCGCCTCCATGACCGTGGTCATTTGGCGGCCGGTCAACAGGGGCCGCTCCTCGGCGCTGGTGGCGGCCAGGACCAGGAGGCGCTCCCGCAGGCGGTTGGACAGGGCGATTTCGGCGGCCAGGGCCTGGTCCGTGACCCGGCGGCCGGTGTGGCTCTCCACGAATTCCTGGAGCCCGCGCAGGGAGGCCAGCCAGTAGGCCTGGGCGTCCGCGTCTTGGCCGTAGGGCAGGTGCATGACCTGCATGGGCTTGAGCCGGCCCATCAGCTCGAACATCTTCTTCTTGCCGTCGCAGGTGGTCTCGCCCACCAGGATGTCGGCGGCGGCGAAAAAGGGGCAGGTGTCAGTGATGGCGTAGCCGTAGCTGGACTTGATCAGGGGGCAGAGGTTGGCCGGCAGCTCGGCCTCGGCGGCTGGGATGGGGTCCTGGCGCTTGCCGCACAGGCCCACCGGGATCGCGCCGGCGGCCCGGATCAGCTCCGGCGGGGCGAAGGTGCAGTAGACTCCGGCCACCTTGACGCCTGCCGCGCGCAGGTTGTCGACCTCCAGCAGAAAGCGTTCGCCGCGTTTTTCGAAAAGGCCCAAGGCTTCGGGATTCATGATGAATTATCTCGGCTGCGGGTTGGGGGTGCGGTGCGGGAGGGGCGGAAGATAGCGACAACAGCGCGAGGGGAACCCCGGGCGGCCATGGTCCCCGGAGGATGCCCCTCCGACCCGGCCGGGATCTAGGCCCCAGCCTCCTTACCGGTTGGCTGAATGGGTATCAAAAAGGCGCAGGGGTGTAAAATAGTTAATCCTTATTCATCGTGCTTCATTTGATTATTATTTTCGATGTATTAGTTGCCAGCCAACCCCCTTTGCCCCGGCTGCGCGGAAACCCTGGCCGTGCCTGGTGGATGCTATTTTTGCCGCTGGCCATCCAGAACCGCGCGAATGTAAGTTGCCAGGCAAAATGCGACAGTTTGCCAAACGAAATGCGACAGGCTCCGGCGCGCCACGTGGGTTAGTCGATCTGGTGAGCCGG
>JAIUYB010000257.1 GCA_020216625.1 Desulfarculus sp. | reverse complement strand
TGGCGGCGATGAAGCCCTCCAGGTCGCCCGCGCCGGTGGCCTGATAGAGCCTGCCCTCCTGGACCAGGCAGCCCGCCGCCTGCAACAGCTCGCAATGGCAGACGATCTCGTTCTTGCCCATCATCAGGCCCGGCCCCTTGAGTTTCTCCGGGGCGAAATGCCCCCGGGCGATGGCCTCGGCGTCCGCCGGCCCCTCTTGCAGGATGCGCAGGATGTCGGCGCAGCGGTCCAGGTGGTGCTGGATCATCTCCTCCACCCGCTGGGCCAAATCCAGCTCGTTTAGCTGGCCGGCGTGGAACAGGCGATGGGCCGGCAGCACCGCCGGGCTGTGGCCGTTGGCCAGGTTTTTCAGGGTCTTGATCGAGGCGAGATAGCGCGCCAAGCCGTAGATCCGGCCCGGTTCGGCATACTCCGGCCCCAACACCCCGGCCACGGCCGCGTGCATGCGCAGACTGCTGGGCCAGGGGGTGATTCCGGGCAACAGGGTGTCGCCCGGGATCAGGAGCTCCTCGGCCGCCCAGATGGCCAGGGCGTCGGGGCTGTGGCCGGGGATGTGCAGGGTCTCCAGCCCGGGCAGCAACGGCTGGCGGCCGTCACCGACCGCCTCCACGGCCTGGCGGTCGCAATAGCCGTGATACTCAAGGCAGTTGGGACCATAGTATGACTCGGGCATGAAGCAATGCCAGCATTTGGCCGGGAAGGCGCGCTTGTACTCGGCCGGGGCCAGGTCCGGGTGCTTGCGCGCCAAACGGGCATAGATGGCGTGGGCCTTGACCGCCGCGCCGCCGGCCGCCACCACCTCGTTCAGCCCGCCGTCATGGTCCTCGTGGCCGTGGCTCAGGATCACGAAGTCCAGGTCCCGGGGCGAGCGCCCCACCTGGGCCAGCATCTCCACCAGCATCCCGCCGGTGCCCCAGCGCCCGGCGTCCACCAGAAAAAGCTGGTCCGCCTCCACCAGGTAGTTCCAGGTGGGGCCCAGGTCCCACTCGCCGCCGTACTCATTGGGGGTGGGCAGGCCATGGACCGTGAGCCCAGAGGGCAGGCGCAGGCGAAAGAGCATGCCGTTGCCGCGCTCGTCGCCCTGGCGCACTACCGTTAGGTATGATTTCAGCACGATCATTCCTTTTTGTATGATTCTTTTTTACTAGCTCTTGCGCGCCACCCCGCGGTCCAAGACCCGCGGCTCATCCCACTCCAGGCCCATATCCCTGGCCTTCAGAACCACCGATGTCGTAACACCTATGAATTAATAATATTTCACGTGATGACCTAACAACCCCACCCTGTCGTTTAGCGGCCGGGACGCTCCCCGCCAGCGGCTTCGTTAGGCCACGGTCGAGCGGTGAACCTTGTGCCGCGCGATGGTGCGAAACTTGCAAAATAGTAGTGGATATGCCAAGATTGGCGCGGCATTGGACCAACACCACGCCGCATCCTTGGCTAATGAACCACCATGAACCTCAGAAAAAATCGATGACATTAGCCAGCCTTAACACATCGTCCTCACGATCTATTTCCCGGAAGAACAGCGCGTTTTCCATTGGGACATAACCTATCCCAATCATGATTGATACTGGAACGAAAACATCGGGCGGTTTGGTTTTTAAACAAAGGCGCTTAGTCTGACTGAAATCAAAAAGGAATGCGACCATGGACTTTAGCTGCGGCAATGCGGAGTTCCAGATCACCAAGGCCAACCGGCTGACCACCCGGGTTGAATTCCAACACAATGGCTCCACGCTCCACCTTTTTGGGTCGCCGAGCTACCTGGTCCGCTATGAGGACCTGGCCTATGATGACGCCGCCGCTTCCGTCCAGAAAGCCGTCGAATCGATTCTGGTCAATTATCTCAAGGACCCCGGCCGCTGCGCCGACTTGGCCCGGTTGGGAGGCGATTTCCTGGTCCTGATCACCCAGGCCGGCGACCTCAAGGAAATCATCACCCCCGACACCTTGGACAGCACCGACACCATCTATTTCAGCCAGCGGGAGGGCAAACTGCTCTTTTCCGATGACTATCGGCTGTTCCTGCGCGGGATGGACCTCCTGGACCCCAAATCCTACAACCTGCCAGAGCTCAAGCATTTTTTCATCAACCGCACCTGCCCCCCCGGCCGAACCTACCTCGCCGGCCTCTTCCGCCTCCAACCCCACACCATCTTCAAGGTGGTGGGCAACCAAGTCTACAAGGAAAAAATCATCTTCTTCCCCAAAACCGACGATAGACCGCTGGGGACCCGGGAGCTGCTCCAGGTTTTCGGTCGACGCCTTAATCACCCTGAATATTCCGTGGCTTACAGCACCGGAATTGACTCCCACCTGGCTTTTCGCGCGGCCCAGGACCGGGTCAAGCAACTATTGACCGTGTATCTCAAGCGGCCCTACCAAAGCCACCAAAAGACCCGCGAGGTGGGGGCGGCCTTCATCAACTCCATCAAGTTCGATAAGGATTTGACCATCGTGCCCATCGACCTGGAGGACCCGGTCAACATCGAACACCATAAGTATTCCGCCCAGGCCAACCCCTTCAAAGCCAATATCAACAACCTGATGTACCACCTGATGAAGCACGCGGTCTGCGACACGGTGATCACCGGCGAGCTCTCCGACGAGTTCCTGTGCACCAGCGAAAGCCGCCCCTGGACCGTACGCGACGCCATCGCCAGCGGCGCGGTGCGCCAGCAGCTCTACCGCAGGCTACGCGCCCGGCTTTACCAGCGCAAGTGCATCACCCGCGAATATCAGACCAAATTCGCCCAGCAGTATGCCGCCACCCGGATCACCACCGCCTCGCCGGCCGAGTTGGAGCGGGCGGCGGGCCTGGAGCAGTCCTGGCCGCTGTCCTACCTGACCCTGATCAACGGCATGGTGACCGGCAACGTGGACCATTGGAACAACCCGGCCCGCTTTCACGGCAAAAAGATGGTCTTCCCCTTTGCCGAGCCCTTGCTGCACTACGTGGTCGTCAATTCCAACCGGCCCTGGCGGGCATTCCTGGACCCCAAGTGGGAGATCCGCCATGGCCAGGACTACCTCTGCCACAAGGACATCCAGTACAACCTCGACACCGGCAAAACCTTCATCGATTCCAGCATCAACCGCCATTTCCACGAGGAAATGTCCCAGGCCGCCCCGGAGCTAAAAACCTTTTTGGACAACACCGCCGCCGCGGCCAACCAGAAAACTCTGAGCCGCGCCAATGAATCCAAAGTGTTTTGCTACCTGTTGGTGATGCAGTCCCTGCTGGAGCGTTGACGGGCGAGCCACTTCCCGGGTGTTAGGCCCTGGCCTTGCTGAAAGGCGGACCGCGGCCGAGGCCCTCAGCGGCCCCGGCCCAGAGGGGCTCCCCCGCTCCCAAGCCTCCGGCCCCAGTCCGAAAAACCGCGCGGGATGCCGGCCATCGAGCCCGGCATCCCGCGTGGGTTTGGTAGTGGCTATAGCGCCGGCGTTTGCGGCCCCCGCCGGGCGGAAGAAGGCACATTCTTTTCCCGGCAGGGGGCCGTCGCCCGAGAATAAACCGTTGCAGGCCCATCCCCGGCAAGGCCCACCATAGCACCCCGCCCCGGGCCGGGCAAGGCCCTGGCCCCGGGCCGCCGCCTGGGTTAAGCTAGGCGGCATGAGCGAGGAACCGCAACATAGCCCCGGCCCGCGCCCGGTGCGCCTGTTGCCCGACGCAGTGGCCAACCAGATCGCCGCCGGCGAGGTGGTGGAGCGGCCGGCCAGCGTGCTCAAGGAGCTATTGGAGAACGCCCTGGACGCCGGGGCCGGGCGCATCCAGGTGGAGGTCAAGGCCGGCGGTCGCCAGTTGATCCGGGTGGTGGACGACGGCTGGGGCATGGACCCCGACGACCTGATGCTGGCCCTGGAGCGCCACGCCACCAGCAAGCTGGTTACCAGCGCCGACCTGGAGCGGGTGGCCACCCTGGGTTTCCGGGGCGAGGCCCTGCCCTCCATCGCGGCGGTGAGCCGGATGACCCTGCGCTCGCGCCCCCGGACGGCCGAGACCGGCCACCAGGTGCGCGTCGAGGGCGGGGTGATCCAGGCCAACCAGGAGGTGGGCTGCCCCCCCGGTACCCTGGTGGAGGTGGCCGACCTGTTCTTCAACCTCCCCGCCCGGCGCAAGTTCCTGAAAAGCGCGGCCACCGAGTCCGGCCACCTGGGCCAGGCCTTCCTGCGCCTGGCCCTGTCCCGGCCCGAGGTGGCCCTGCGCTATAGCGTGGGCGGCCAGGCCCTCTACGACCTGCCGGCGGTGGCGGCGCTAACCGACCGGGCCGGGGCCCTGCTGGGCCGCGAGGTTCTTGGGCAGATGCTGGAGATCGACCAGCGGATCGGCCCCTTGCGCCTGACCGGCCTGGCCGGTCTGCCGTCCTTGAGCCGGCCCCAGACCGACCAGGTATACACCTACGTCAACCGCCGCTTCGTGCGCGACCGCCTGTTGCTCTCGGCCATCGGCCAGGCCTATCGCGGCCTGCTGCCCGACGGCCGGCGGCCGGTGCTCATCCTGCTGATCGACCTGGATCCGGAGCTGGTGGACGTGAACGTGCACCCGGCCAAGATCGAGGTGCGCTTCCGCACCGCCGCCGAGATCCACCAGGCCCTGGTGGAGGGCCT
>JAIUYB010000256.1 GCA_020216625.1 Desulfarculus sp. | reverse complement strand
CACCAGCTCCGGCAACTGGCTGCACTGCGGCATGTTCACCCCCGACGGCCAAAACCTCGCCGCCCGGCGCGGCAAGGCCGACCCCACCGGCCTGGGGCTGTACCCGGAATGGTCCTGGTGCTGGCCGGTCAACCGCCGCATCATCTACAACCGCGCCTCGACCGACCCCGAGGGCCGGCCGTACAATCCCGCCCGGCCACTGTTGGCCTGGACCGGTGATAAATGGGTGGGCGATGTGCCCGACGGGCCCTGGCCGCCCATGGCCGACAAGGAGAAGGGCAAGCTGCCCTTCATCATGAAACCAGACGGAGTGTCCTCCCTCTTCGGCCCCGGTCTGGCCGAAGGCCCCTTCCCCGAACACTACGAGCCCCTGGAGAGCCCACTGGCCGCCAACCCCATGTCCAGCCAGCGCATCAACCCGGCCGTCAAGATCTTCAAGGGCCAGATCGACGCCTTCGCCAACGCCGAGGATCGCTTCCCGACCGTATGCAGCACCTACACCTGCACCGAGCACTGGTGCACCGGCGCGGGCACCCGCTGGATGTCCTGGCTGACCGAGGCCATGCCCCAGGTCTACGTGGAGATGAGCCAGGAGTTCGCGGCGCAAAAGGGCATCAAGAACGGTGACAAGGTGAAAATCGCCTCGGTCCGCGGCCAGTTGGAGGCGGTGGCCATGGTGACAGTGCGCCTGCGGCCCTTCAAGATCCAGGGCAAGGAGGTCCACCAGGTGGGCCTGACCTTCAACTACGGCTGGCGCCAACCCAAGGACTGCGGCGACAGCGCCAACCTGCTCACCCCCACGGTGGGCGACGCCAACACCATGGCGCCCGAATACAAGGCGTTCATGGTCAGCGTCAGCAAGGCCTAGGAGGTGAAGCATGTCTGATGGCAAGTCGTTGATGGTGGACACCTCCCGTTGCACCGCCTGCCGTGGATGCCAGGTGGCCTGCAAGCAATGGAATGGCCTGCCCGGGACCAAGACCAAGCAGACCGGCACCTATCAGAACCCGCCCGACATGTCCCACGAAACCTTCAAGGTGGTGCGGTTCGCCGAGGGCCGAGGCGAAAACGGCAAGCCTTATTGGTACTTCTTTTCGGATATGTGCCGCCACTGCCTGGCCCCGGGCTGCATGGAGGGCAACCAGAAGAACGAGATCGTCCAGGACGAGAAAACCGGGGCCGTGATCTACACTCCGGCCACCAAGAAGCTGGACTACAAGAAGGTTCTGGCCGGATGCCCCTACAACATCCCGCGCCAGGATCCCAAGACCAAGCAATTGTTCAAGTGCACCATGTGCCTGGATCGCCAGCGGGCCAACCTGATCCCGGCCTGCGCCCTGTCCTGCCCCACGGGGTCGATCCAGTTCGGTGAGCGCGATGAAATCCTGAAAAAGGTGGCGGCCCGGGTGGCCGAGCTCAAGCAGACCCACGCCAAGGCCAAGGCGCTCAACCCTGACGACGTTCGGGTGATTTTCATCGTGACCGACGATCCGGAACGGTATCATAAGTACGCGGAGGCCTGAGAGCCATTCTCCCGTCATGCCCAGGGGGTCCGGGACGGCGTTCGCGCCCGCCCGGGCCCCTTCTTTCATGAGCCCAACCCTTCTCCCCGGAGGCGCATCCTTGAGCGACGCCCTAACCCCGGATCAGGCCGCGGCCCGGATCAATCAGGCCCTTGACGAGATGCAAACCCAGACCCCGGCCCTGGCCCAGGTCATCGGCGCCTTCCGGGGCTCGATCGCCGCCCAGGCCGCGCTCAAGGCCGGGCTGCCGGCCCTGGATCAACCCCAGCCGAGGCCCCCGTCCGCCCACCAGACTCCCGGCCTCCCCCTGGCCGGGGTGGCGGATTTCCTCCTGGTGGACGGCCTGGACCTGCCGCGGCATCTCGCGCAGGCCGTGAGCCGGTTGCTGCCGGAGTTGGAACGTGGTTTCCCAGCCCTGGCTCCGGCCGGCGCGGCCCTCCGCGCGGCATTGGCGGCCGGCGACCTGGACCTGGCCGGGGCCCTGGACGCCGTTTTGGGCGGGGACCGGACCCGCCTGGAAAAACTTTGCGCCCAGGCCGGGGTGGATGCCCCTGGTTTCGAGTTCATCCTCCTGCAAGCGGCCAAGCCCTTCCTGGAACGCCGGGCGCAGGCCCTGGCCGGCCGGTTGGCCAAGGGCGAGCACGGCGGCAGTTGCCCCCTGTGCGGGTCGCTGCCGGAGCTGAGCTACCTCCAGGGCGCGGCCGGGGAACGCTGGCTGCGTTGCTCTCTCTGCGCCACCCACTGGCGTTTCTCGCGCACCACCTGCCCGGTCTGCGGCAACCAGGACCAGGAAAAGATGGGGTTCTTCTTCGTGGAGGGGCGGGAGGAGCAGCGGGTGGACCATTGCTCGGTCTGTGGAAAATACCTGGTGGGCCTGGACTTGCGCGGCAAGGACCGTGAACCGGTCTGGGAGGTGGTCGGTCTGGGGATGATCCACCTGGACATCCTGGCCCAGCAGAGGGGGTTTTCCCCAACCGCAGCCCTGGCCTGGAATCGCCTGGTCTGACCCAGACGGCCTAGTCGTTCAGGAGGGCCTGGAGCCTGGCGGCCAGATCCCGGAAGCGATACGGCTTGGCCAAAACCTCGCGCACGCCCAGTTCCCGCAGTTGGTCCAAGACCTGGTCCTCGGCGTAGCCGGTGGCCACTAGGACCTTGATCTCGCCACGCAGGGCGCGCATCAGGCGCAGGCAGTCCAAACCACCCAGGCCGGGCATGCCCAGGTCCATCACCACCAGGTCGACGGCCATGGGGTCTGCCCCGAATACCTCCATGGCCCTCTCCCCGCTGTTGGCGGTGACCACCTGGTATCCCAGGCTTTGCAGAGCCTCGCGGCAGGCATCCAGGATGCCTTCCTCGTCGTCCACCACCAAAACCGTCTCCCCCCTACCTCGCCGGATCGTGTCCGGCGCCTGGTCCGTTGGCTCCGGCGTTGGGATGGCCGAGGTCGCCATGGCTGGGAAAAAAATGGTGAAGACGGCGCCCTGGCCGGGGAGGCTCTCGCACAGGATCCGCCCGCCATGGTTGGTGACAATGCCGTAGACCGTGGACAGCCCCAGTCCGCTGCCTTCGCCCATGGGCTTGGTGGTGAAGAACGGCTCGAAAATGTGCGACTGGGTCTCCGGGTCCATGCCGGCCCCGGTGTCGGCCACCTGGCAGCCGACATATTCGCCGGGTGACAGGTTGGGGCTGGCTTGCAGCTCGTCTTCCGACAAAAACGTGTTGAAGGTGCGGAAGGTCAGGTCGCCGCCTTGGGGCATGGCCTGGCGGGCGTTGTTGGCCAGGTTCAGCAACACCTGGACGATCTGACCCGGGTCGCCGATGATGGGCTTCAGCTCCGGATCCAGGTTGGCCTGGATGCGGATCATCTTGGGCAGGGTGTGCTCCAGGATCTGGATGGTCTGCCCCACCTCGCGGTTAAGGTCCACCCGTTCCTGCTTGAACTCCACCTTGCGGGCCAGAGTCAGCAAGCGGCGCACCATGTCGGCGGCGCGCTGGGTGATCAGGTCGATCTGCCCCAGACGGTCCCGATCGACCCCGCTGATCTCACCCGAGGCCAAAAGCAGCTGATTATAGCCGGAGATGCCCTGTAAAACGTTGTTGAAGTCGTGGGCGATGCCACCGGCCAGGGTGCCGATGGCCTCCAGCTTCTGAGCCTGGCGCAATTGGGCCTCCAGCTTGGCCCGTTCCACCTGGGCCAGCCGCGCGGCGGTGACATCCTGGATGGTGGCCAGGAGTTGAACCGGCCGGCCGGCTTGGTCCAACTCGACCTCTCCCTGCTGGACCACGAAGCGCCGCTCGCCGCTTTCCAGGATGATGGCGTGCTCCAGGTAGAAAGACGAGCCGTCGGTTAGGGCCCGCTCCAGGACGTTGGCGACTCGTTCCCGGTCCTGGGGGTCCACCCGGGAGAGGAAAAACTCCTTGCTGGGTTGGCAGGCGGCCGGCTCCACCCCCAGGATGCGGGCCACCTCCTCGGAGCAAACCATCCAGCCATCGTCGCTCCGCAGCACCCAGTTGCCCATATGCGCGATCTGCTGGGCCTTGCGCAGGTTGGCCTCGCTGTGGCGCAGGTCGGCCTCGGCCTGCTTGCGCTGGCTGACATCCCGCACCAGGCTCAGGAGGAGGCTCTCCGCGCCCAGATCGATCTTGGTCAAGCTGACCTCGGCATCGAAGAAGCTGCCGTCCAGGCGACGGAACATCCACTCGAAGAACTGGGAGCGTCCGGCGAGGACTTCTTTTTCTATTGCCCGCGCCTTGGCGATGGAGTTCGCGCCGTCGCGCTGGGTCTCGGGATAGAAGACATGGGCCGAGTGGTCCACCAGGTCCTGGCGTTGACAGGCGAACATCCGCAAGGTCTCGGCGTTGCAGTCCATGACCTTGGCGTCCTTGAGCAGGACGATGGCCTCGCCGGCCTTTTCAAACAGGGCGCGGTAGAGCTTCTCGCGGTCGGCCATCTCCTGCTCGGCCTGCTTGCGCTGGGTGATGTCGCGCACGATCCCCACCGCGTGCCAGCGCCCGCGCAGGTGCAGGCCCGAGATGGACAACTCCACCGGAAACTCCTGGCCGTCCCGCCGCAGGGCGCTGAACTCCAGGGTCTTGCCGATGATG
>JAIUYB010000255.1 GCA_020216625.1 Desulfarculus sp. | reverse complement strand
CCGGGGCCGCGAGGGAGCTAGGCCATGGGTGCTGAATTCCCGCCGCCTCCGGCCAGTGGCCCGGGGCGCGCTTGCAAGCCGCCGCGTCGGATGATAGCATGCGTAATTCCGGCGAGATCCAGCCAACCGGCGCAGTTGATTGACCTTTTGGTAGGGGAAGACACATGGCCCCGCAGGGCATGACCTTTCAAAACGTGATCTTGGCGCTCTCGCGCTATTGGGCCGACCAGGGCTGCCTCATCGGCCAACCCTACGACATCGAGGTGGGCGCGGGCACCTTCAACCCCCACACCACCTTGCGGGTCCTGGGGCCGGAGCCCTGGAAGGTGGCCTACGTGGAGCCCAGCCGCCGGCCCACCGACGGCCGCTATGGCGAGAACCCCAACCGCCTCCAGCACTCCTACCAATACCAGGTGATCCTCAAGCCCTCGCCGCTCAACGTGCAGGAGCTGTACCTCGACTCCTTGAAGGTGCTGGGCATCGACCCCCTGGAGCACGACATCCGCTTTGTGGAGGACGACTGGGAGTCGCCCACGGTGGGGGCCTGGGGCCTGGGTTGGGAGGTCTGGCTGGACGGCATGGAGATCACCCAGTTCACCTATTTCCAGCAGGTGGGCTCGGTGGACCTGAACCCCATCAGCGTGGAACTGACCTACGGGCTGGAACGCATCACCATGTATCTCCAGCAGATCAACAACGTCTACGACCTGGCCTGGAACGACACCGTGCGCTACGGCGACGTGCACAAGAAGGGCGAGTGGGAGCACTCCACCTACAACTTCGAGCGGGCCGACGTGCCCATGCTCTGGCAGCTTTTCGAGCACTACGAGGCCGAGGCAAAGCGCCTGTTGCGCCAGTCCGACCCGCCCCTGGTGCTGCCAGGCTATGACTACTGCCTGAAATGCTCCCACACCTTCAACCTGCTGGAGGCCCGGGGGGCCATCAGCGTCACCCAGCGCACGGCCTACATCGCCCGCATCCGCGACCTGGCCCGGGCCGCGGCCGAGGCCTACGTCAAGCAGCGCGAGGAGATGGGGCATCCCCTGCTCGGAAAGGCGGTGGCCTGATGCCGCAGTTGCTCTTTGAGATCGGCAGCGAGGAGATGCCGGCCCGCTTCCTGCGCCCGGCCTTGAAGTCCCTGGCCGAACTGGCCGCCCAGGAGCTGGAGCGCCAGGGCCTGGCCTACCAGGACATCGCCACTCATGGCACCCCCCGCCGCCTCTGCCTGGTGGTGGAGGGTCTGGCCGCCCAGCAGGCCGACCGCCAGGAGGTGGCCCTGGGTCCGCCCAAGCAGGCCGCCTTCGACGGCTCCGGCCAGCCCACCAAGGCCGCCCTGGGCTTCGCCAAGAGCCAGGGCGTGGAGGTGGGCCAGTTGGAGACGGTGGAGACCGACAAGGGACCCCGCCTGGGCTACACCCGCCACCTCCCCGGCCGCCCGGCGCTGGAGGTGCTGAGCGAGCTTTTGCCCCGCCTGGTCACCGCCATCCCCTTCCCCAAGACCATGCGCTGGGGCGCGGAGACCATCCGCTACGCCCGGCCCATCCACTGGCTGTTGGCCCTCTTGGACGGCCAGGTGGTGCCCTTCGCGCTGGCTGGCATCCAATCCGGCGACTTCACCTACGGCCATCGCTTCCACGCCCCGGCGGCCATCACGGTCAGTGGGGCGGATGACTATCTGGCCAAGCTGGCCCAGGCCCAGGTGATGGCGGCCCGCGAGCCCCGCCGCCAGGCCACCGAGGCCGAGGTGGCCGCCGCCGCCGCCCTGGCCGGGGGCCGCCTGGTGCCCGACGCTGAGCTTTTGGAGGAGGTCACCGACCTGGTGGAGCAGCCGGTGGCCTGCGCCGGAAGCTTCGATCCCGAGTTCCTGGCCGTGCCCCGGCCGGTGATCATCTCCGCCATGCGCGGCCATCAGCGCTATTTCGCCCTGGAGGACGCGGCCGGCAACCTGCTGCCCGCCTTCGTGGCGGTGAACAACACCCGCCCGAAAAACCTGGACGTGGTGACCCGGGGCCACGAGCGGGTGCTGCGCGCCCGCCTGTCCGACGCCCGCTTCTTCGTCACCGAGGACACCAAGCGGCCGCTCATCAGCCGCCTGGAGGACCTGAAGCAGGTCACCTACCACGCCAAGCTGGGCTCCAGCTTCGACAAGGTGGAGCGGGTCAGCGCCCTGGCGGTCTGGCTGGCCGGGAGCCTAATGCCGGCCGAGGTGGATAAAGTCAAGCGCGCCGCGCAGTTGGCTAAATGCGACCTGGTCACCGGCATGGTGGGCGAGTTCCCCGAGCTCCAGGGCCAGGTGGGCGCGGACTACGCCCGGCGCGATGGCGAGGACCCGGACGTGGCCGCGGCCATCGCCGAGCACTATATGCCCCTGGGGGCCGGGGCCGAGTTGCCGGCTGGGATGATCGGGACCATCGTGGGCCTGGCCGACCGCATCGACACCATCTGCGGCCTGTTCGGCGTGGGCCAGACCCCCACCGGCGCGGCCGATCCCTTCGCCCTGCGCCGGGCGGCCATCGCCGTGGTCCGCCTGGTTTGCGAGAAGGGCCTGACCCTCTCCCTGGGCGCGGCCCTGGACACGGCCCTGGCTGGGCTCGCGCCTTGGGTCAAGGCCCCGGCGGCCGAGGTCAAGGCGGCGGTGCTGGAATTCTTCGCCGGCCGCCTGGTGGGCCTGTTGGCCGAGCAGGGGGCCCCGAGCGACGTGGCCGAGGCGGTCTTGGCCGCTGGCTTCGACGACCTGACCCAGGCCCGGGCCCGGGCCCTGGCCCTGGCCGAGATGAAGCAGTCGCCTGATTTCGCGGTCTTGGCCGCTGGACTCAAACGGGTGGTCAACATCCTGCGCAAGGAGGCCGCCCAGGTTCCGGCCGGCGCGCCCAACCGCGAATTGATGGAGGTGGCGGCCGAGCGCGAGCTGTGGGAGGCCTTCGCCGCCTTGAGGGCCGAGGCGGCCCAGCGCTTCGCGGCCGGGCAATACCTGGAGTTCTTGCAGGGCCTTAGCGCCCTGAAGGCCCCCATCGACCAGTTCTTCGACGACGTGATGGTCATGGCCGAGGACTCGGCGGTGCGGGCCAACCGCCTGGCGCTCCTGAACCAGATCGCCTCCGAGTTCGGCAAGCTGGCCGAGTTCGGCAAGCTCCAGTTGGGTTAACCACTAGTTTCAAGCTAGAATATAGGGGCCGGATCCTGACCGGGGTCCGGCCCCCCTACTTGGTGGGACCTGGCGGCGGTTTTATTAGCCGCTGTTGCCCGGCCGGGGGTGCGCGGGGTGTAAGGGGCGGGAATTGGCCGGATTCAGACGACCCCCACATCTTGTTGCCAAATTTATGACCACCACCCAATGTAGTGTTGCGCCTTGACTTGCCCGCCCAGGTCTGCTATCTAGGGGTGTACTCTAGCGCGGAGAGGGCATGCGGGTTCGTCGTCTGGAAATCAGCGGCTTCAAGTCCTTCGCCGACCGCACCGTGGCCGACTTCCCCCAGGGCCTCTGCGCCGTGGTGGGTCCCAACGGCTGCGGCAAGTCCAACGTGGTGGACGCGGTGCGCTGGGTTTTGGGCGAGCAATCGGTCAAGACCCTGCGCGGCCACTCCATGGAGGACGTGATCTTCAACGGCTCGGACAAGCGCAAGCCCACCGGCATGGCCGAAGTCACCCTGGTCTTTGAGAACACCGGCAGCATCAGCCATCCCCAGTTCGCCGATCTGAGCGAGATCGCCGTCTCCCGCCGGCTGTACCGCAACGGCGACAGCGACTACCTCATTAACAAGATGCCCTGCCGTCTCAAGGACATACAGCAGCTGCTCATGGACACCGGCCTGGGCAACCGGGCCTATGCCATCATCGAACAGGGCCGGGTGGCGGCCTTCATCGAGGCCAAGGCCGAGGACCGCCGCCTTTGGGTGGAGGAGGCCGCCGGCATCACCCGCTACAAAAACCAGAAGAAGATCTCCCTGCGCAAGATGGAGGCGGCCAAGGAGAACCTGGACCGCTTGCAGGACATCCTGCACGAGGTCGAGGCCCAGATGGAGCGCCTCAAACGCCAGTCCAAGAAGGCCCAGGCCCACCGCGACCTCAAAACCCGCATCCGCGAGCTGGATCTGAACCTGGCCAGCCACCAGTACGCCCAGCTCTGCGCCGACGGCAACGCGGCCCAGGCCGAGGCCGACGCGGTGGCGGCCCAGCTCCTCCTGGCCGGCCAGCGGGTCACCACCCTGGAGACCGAGCTGGAGACCCTGCGGGTGCGTCTGATCGAGGCCGAGGAGGAGATCGCCCAAGCCGGGGCCCGCCGCCTGGAGGCCCAGGGCGCCATCCAGAAGGCCGAGAACGAGCTGACCCTGCTGGGCCGGGAAACCGAGAGCCTCAAGCGCCTCAAGGAGCGCCTGGAGGACGAGCGCCAGGGTCTCAAGGCCCGACTGGCCGAGCAGGAGCGGGAGTACGCCCGGGCCAACCGCCTGGCCGAGGAGAGCCAGGATCAGCTTTCCGCCAGTCGAGGCGCGGTGGATCAGGCCGGAGCCGAGGCCCAGGCCGCCCGCGAGGCCCTGGCCGAACTGGAGGCCGCCGCCGACCGGGCCAAGCACGACCTGGTGGACGCCATGTCCCTGGCCAGCCGCCATCAGAACCGCCTGGCCGACCTG
>JAIUYB010000254.1 GCA_020216625.1 Desulfarculus sp. | reverse complement strand
CTCGATGACCAGGTGACGCTTTTCCTGGGCCTTGTCCACCGCCCCGCGCAGCTCGTCGGGGCTGAAGGGCTTGGGCAGAAAATCGAAGGCTCCCAGCTTCATGGCCTGGACGGCGGTGTGGATGGAGCCGTGGCCGGTGATGACGATGATGACCGCGTCGGGGTCCTGGGAGCGAATCTGGCGCATGACGTCCATGCCGTCCAGGTCCGGCATGCGCAGGTCCAGAAGGATGACGTCGTAGGCCCAGCGGTTGACCAGGGCCAGGCCCTCGCCCCCGCTGGAGGCCAGCTCCACGTCGTGACCGGCCCGCAGCAGGATGGCCCGGCAGGCATCGCGCATGTGCTCGTCGTCATCGATCACGAGTATTCTAAGCTGGTTGACCACGCATCTCCCCTGGCCGGGCTTGTACCATTATTTACATGCCGGGCCGCCGGCCTGTCAATAAAGCCTGTCATTCGCCTGGAATATTGCGGGTTTGGTGGGCGGACCCCGGGTGGTTTTCAGTCGGAGTCGGAGCCGTCCGGGTCGGGGATGGGGGCGGGGGGGCCGATCTTGACAAAACTCACCCCCTCCTGGCGCAGCATGTCTTCCTCCTGGGGGGTGGAGACGCCCCGGATGCTGCGGGGCTCGCTGGCGCCGTAGTGGATCTTGAGCGCCTCGCTGGCGAAGCTGGCGCCCACGTCCTCGAAGTTCTCCCGCAAAAAGCGGCTGAAGGCCTGCCCCAGGATCTTGGCCGCGTCGGCGGAGTCCGGATCGCTCCGGTGCTTGGCGATGCCAAAGCCGGAGGGCACCCGGCGGACCTCTTGGTCGCCGCAGACCGGGCAGGTCAGAAACCCACGCGCCGCCTGGTCCTCCAGGTCGGCCAGGCTCGCGAACCAGCCCTCGAAGGCGTGGCCCTTGGCGCATTGCAGATCAAAGACAACCATGCTTCTTTTTTATCACATCTCGGGGGCGATGGACAAATCGGCCTCGGACTCCGGCCGCCAGCGCCGCCGGCCCACCACGATGAAGCCGGTGTGGGCGCTCATGCCGTGGCGAGGGCGCACCGAGGGTGGGCGCACGTGCCAGAAGCGCTGCAGGGCCTCGAAGCTGGTGGCCAGGCCGAACTCCGGGGCCTTGTCCAGGGTCTGGACCTGCTGGCTGAGCTGGAGCACGGTGGGCACGTAGGCGGTCCAGACCCCGCCGGGCTTGAGACAGGCCGCCACCGCCGGGGCCAGGGTCCAGGGCTCGGGCATGTCGCTGAAGACCCGGTCCACCTCGCGCTGGGCGATGCCCTCCTCGGCCGGGTTGGCCCAGACCGGCTCCCAGCGCTCCAGGTGTTCCGGGCCCAGGTAGAGGGCGATGTTCTTGCGGGTGCGGTTCAGGTGGTCGCGGCGGATGTCGTAGGTGATCAGCCGGCCCTGGGGGCCCAGGGCGCGCAACAGGGCCATGGTCAGGGCGCCATGGCCGCAGCCGATCTCCACCACCGTCTGACCCGGGGCGGCGTCGCCCCACATCAGGATCAGGGCCAGGTCCTTGGGGTAGATGACCTGGGCCTGGCGGGGCATGTTCAGCACCACCTGCTCCAGGGTGGGCCGGAGCACCAGGTAGCGCCGCTTCAAGGGATCGCTGATCACCCCGCCGTCGTGGGCCTGGCCCAGAACCTCCGGGCTCAGGATCTCGCCGCGCACCCGGATCACCGGGTCATCGGGGCCGGGCATGGTGATCAGGTACTGGCGGTCGCGCTCGTCCACCAGGAGCATCGGCTCGCCGGGGCTGAACAGGCTCGGGTCGGACACGGCTTCTCCTCTGGGCGGGGTGGTTTCGGGCCTGGCTTTTATATCATGCCGGGAGGTCGGACGGCAGGGGATAAGTTGGGCCGGGACGGGCCGGACCATCCGGTGGGCTGGGCCCATGAAGAAGCCGGCGGGGGTGACCCCCCGCCGGCCGAGGTTGGGCAAGTCAGCGCCAGCTTAGAGGATGGACAGGTAGCGGTCCATCTCCCACTGGGAGACGTGGATGCGGAACTGATCCCACTCGATGCGCTTGTTCTCGATGAACTGCTCGAAGACGTGGTCGCCCAGGCACTCCTTGACCACCGCGCTCTTGGCGGTCAGCTCCACCGCCTCGCCCAGGCTGCCGGGCAGGGCGTTGATCTTGTGCTTCTTGAGCTCCTTGGGAGTCATCTCGAAGATGTCCTCTTCCACCGGATCGGCCAACACGTACTTCTCCTGCATGCCCTTGAGGCCGGCGGCCAGCATCACGGCGAAGGAGAGGTAGGGGTTGCAGGCGGGGTCGGGGCAGCGCAGCTCGCAGCGGGTGGCCATCTCCTTGCCAGGCTTGTACATCGGCACCCGCACCAGGGCGGAGCGGTTGCGCCGGGCCCAGGCCACGTACACCGGGGCCTCGTAGCCGGGCACCAGGCGCTTGTAGCTGTTGACCCACTGGGCGATGATCGAGCAGAACTCGGGGGCGTGCTTCAAAAGGCCGGCGATGTAGCTCTTGCCGCTCTCGGACAGGCAATACTGGTCCTTGGCGTCGAAGAAGGCGTTCTTCTTGCCCTTGAACAGCGACTGGTGGGTATGCATGCCGCTTCCGTTCTGACCGAAGACCGGCTTGGGCATGAAGGTGGCGTAGACGCCGTGCTTCATGGCGATCTCTTTGACGGTCAGGCGGTAGGTCATGGCGGCGTCGGCCATGCTCAGGGCGTCGCTGAAGCGCAGGTCGATCTCGTGCTGGCTGGGGGCCACCTCATGATGGCTGTACTCCACCATGATGCCCATCTTCTCCAGCGCCAGGATGGTGTCGCGGCGCAGGTCGCTGGCCACGTCCAGCGGGGTCAGGTCGAAGTAGCCGCCACGGTCCAGGTACTCGGTGCCGTTGCTGTTTTTGAAGTAGAAGAACTCCAGCTCCGGGCCGACGTACATGGTGTAGCCCAGGTCGGCGGCTTTTTTCAGCTGGCGCTTCAGGACGTAGCGGGGGTCGCCCTCGTAGGGGGTGCCGTCGGGATTGAGCACGTCGCAGAACATGCGGGCCACGGCGCCGGTCTCGGCCGGACGCCAGGGCAGGATGGTGAAGGTGCTGGGATCGGGCTTGGCCACCATGTCGGATTCATCGATGCGGCAGAAGCCCTGGATGGAGGAGCCGTCGAATCCCATGCCCTCGTCGAACGCGCCCTCAAGCTCCTTGGGGGTGATGGCGAAGCTCTTCAGAACCCCCAGGATGTCGGTGAACCACAGGCGGATGAACTTGACATTGTTGTCCTTCACCGCCTTGAGGACACTCTCTTTGGTCATTCCAGCCATGCTAAAGAACCTCCTGAAAAGTTGTCGACCGTGCCATGCGGCGGCCGCACCCGGGGCTCCTTCCGGGCTCGGCCCTCAGGGTAACCCTACGCGGCTGTCTCTACAAAAACGTCGTCTCGCCATATTATAGGCAATATTTGCGCCAAGGCGCCGCTAAACCGACAACCAACGCTCAGCGCTGCAAAAATCACGCTCATTCGTTTCCGGCGATCGGCGCGAGCCTACCAATCGGTTGGTTTACCCCCGAAGGCGCCTACCAAACGGTAGGCCCGCGCCGCGCCTTGGCCCTAACCCATGGCCGGCGGGCCGAGCTCTCCGGTGCGGATGCGCAGGGCCTGCTCCACCGGCAGGACGAAGAGCACCCCGTCGCCGATCTGGCCGGTGCGCGCGCCCTTGGTGATGGCGTCGATGGCCGGCTGCACGAAGTTGTCGTTGACGCCGATCTCCAGGCGCACCTTCTTCAGCAGGTTGACCTCCATCTCGGCCCCGCGATAGGTCTCGGAATAGCCGCGCTGGCGACCGGAGCCCACGATGTTGGTGACCGACATGTTGTAGACTTGAGCCTCGTAAAGGGCCTGCTTGACGTCGTTGAGGCGTTCAGGCTTGACGTAGGCGATTATCAGCTTCATTTGCCTTGCTCCTTAGCTGCCGTTGACCGCCAGGCTCCACCAAGACCCTAGCGGGTGGTGAAGATCTGGAAGTCGGCGTAACCTTCCATGCCGTGCTCGTCGATGTCCAGGCCCCGGAGCTCCTCCTCCGGAGTGACGCGCAGGCCCACGATGGCCTTGATGATCGAGAAGATGATGACCATGGAGATCACCGCGTAGGCCCCGCAGGCGATGACGCCCAGGGCCTGCACCCCCAACTGGCCCAGGCCGCCGCCGTGCAGCAGGCCGTCGTTGGCCAGGCCCAGGGCCTTCTGACCCCAGATGCCCACCGACAGGGTTCCCCAGACGCCGTTGAGGCAGTGCACCGGCACCGCGCCCACCGGGTCGTCGATGTGCAGCTTGTCCAGGAGCATCACACCCAGGACCACCAGCACGCCGCCGATGGCGCCGATGATGATGGCGGCCGAGGGGGAGACGTAGGCGCAGGGGGCGGTGATGGCCACCAGGCCGGCCAGCACGCCGTTGAAGAGCATGGAAACGTCCGGCTTGCCGTAGATCATCCAGACGGTGAGGGTGGCGAACAGGCCACCGGCGGCCGCGGCCAGGTTGGTGTTGATGGCGATCAGGCCGATGGCCTCGGTGTTGCTGCCCACCGCGCCCAGGGTGGAGCCGGGGTTGAAGCCGAACCAGCCGAACCACAGGATCATCACGCCCACCGAGGCCAGGGGGATGTTATGGCCGGTGATGGCCT
>JAIUYB010000253.1 GCA_020216625.1 Desulfarculus sp. | reverse complement strand
CATGGTGGCCAGCGGCGAGGGCTTTTCCGACAACACCGGGGTGGCCCTGTCCATCACCGGCCAGGGGCTTTCCCCGTCGGTGCCGGCCGGGCCCTCGCGGCGTGCGGTGCGGCGCGGCCAGCCGGTGCTCCTTGACATCCCGGCCCAGGTGAACGGCTACCACGCCGACTTCGCCCGGTCCTACCTGGTGGGCGAGCCGGACGACGCCCTGCGCCGGGCCGACGCCGCCCTGGGCCAGATCTTCGCGATCATGGCCGAGAGCATCCGCCCCGGCCGTACCTGGGCCGATTGCTACCACCGGGCCTTTGCCGAGGCCGGGCGTCTGGGGACGGGCGAGGGCTTCCAGGCCTTGCCCGGGGGCAAGGTTCTGCCCTACATTGGCCATGGCGTGGGGCTGGAGCTCAACGAGCCGCCCCTGATCGGCCCCCGCAACCAGGGTCCGGTGCGGAGCGGGGTGGTGCTGGCCATGGAGATGCACATCCTGCTGGACCAGGGCCGGGGCCTGAAATTCGAGGATATGTTGCTGGTGGAGGAAACCGGTGGACGCTACCTGTCCACCATCCCCCGCCGGCTGATCTGCAAACCAATCTAAACCACGAGGCGCGTGACGATGCTGACGATCAAGGATTCGGTGGCGGTCATCACCGGCGGGGCGGGCGGCATCGGCCTGGCCCTGGCCCGCTATTGGGCGGAGCAGGGCGGCAGGCTGGTCCTGGCCGACATCAGCGCCGAGGCCCTGGAGCGGGCCGCGGCCGGGCTGCCCGGCGAGGTGGCCACCCTGGCCTGCGATGTGACCAAGGAAGAGGACAACGCCCGCCTGGCCGAACTGGCCATCGCGCGCTTCGGGGCCATCAACCTGGTGGCGCCCTTCGCCGGCATCATCAAGGACGGCTTGTTGCTGGCCACCGACCGCGCCACCGGCAAGGTGGCCAAGAAGATGGCGCTCGCCGACTTCCAACGGGTCATCGACATCAACCTTACCGGCGTCTTTCTCACCGTGCGCGAGTGCGCCCAGCGCATGATCGACAATTCCTGCCGGGGCCTGATCTGCCTGGTCTCCTCCACCGGCAGCCTGGGCACCGCCGGCCAGATCAACTACAGCGCCAGCAAAGCCGCCATGTCGGTCTGGCCCAAGGTCATCACCGCCGAGTTCCTGCGCCGGGGCCTGTCGGGTCAGATTCGCTGCGTGGCGGTGGCCCCGGGCTACGTGGGCACCGACATGGTCAAGGGCATGAACCAGGCCGCCCTGGACAAGATCCTGGCGGAGGTGCCCATCGGACGGCTGATCGAACCGGAGGAGGTGGCCTCGCTGGTGGGCGAGATCTACCGCAACGAGGCTCTGGCCGGCGAGGTCTTCTTCATCCATGGCGGCTTGCGCCTGGGCTCCCGGGGCTAAGCGCCCGCGGCCCAGACGTTAAAACGGCGGGCACGGTCCCACTCCCCCCCAGGGACCCGCCCGCCGGCCGCCACCCGCGCGGACGCTCGGCCTTCTGCGGGGGGATGGTCTTTCTTTGGCCTCCAAAGCAAGACCATCCCCCCGCAGCGCTTCTATCTCCCCCCCTCCCGCTGATCGCGGTATTGCCGCACCTGGTGCATGAAGGCTTCCAGGCGGATGCGGCTGCCGGACTGTTCCTGGCCGTCCATGGCCATGGGCAGGAAGGGCAGGTTGCCGTGGTCTTCGCGGAAGCGTTTCATCAAGGCGTTGACGATGGTGCCGGGCATGCAGGTGAAGGGGATGACGTTGATCACCCCGGCCGCGCCGCGTCGGTGCATGTCGCGGCTCTTGCCCAGGCTGAGGATGGCCTCGCCCTCGTAGGTGGGCTCCAGATAGGGCTCGGCCATCTTCAGCACTTCGTGGATGTGGGGCTCGTCCAGGCTGCGCAGGCCGCCGATCCAGGGCCGACCCAGGACGCGCTGGTCCTTGTGCTGGAAGTAGTTCTCGATCAAGGTGCCCAGGTAGTGGCGGTACTTGCCCAACACCGTGGCGCGCCGGGCGCTGGTGTAGTTGGTGTAGAGCACCCACTCGGCGATGGAGGGCAGCCAGGCCTCGCCGCCCAGCTCCTCGATCATGCGCACCACGTCCTCGTTGGCGAAGCGGTTGGCCCGGGTGTAGATCTCGCCCACCACCCCCACGATGGGCCGATGGTTATGGCCCGAGCGCGGCACGGCGGCGAACTCGGCCCGGGCCGCGCGCATCACCTCCACCAGGTCGCGGCGCTCCCGGATGGCCTGGCTCACCACCGCAAGCTGGCGCTGATAGACCGCGTCGGTGTCGCCGGGGTTGGCCTCGTAGGGCCGGGTCTCGTGCAGGGCCTTTTGCAGCAGGTCGATGGCCACGATGCCCTGCCAGCCCAGGCGCACGAAGTCCTTGCCCCCGGCCATGGACAGCTCCTGGTAGAAGACCTCGGACTGGTCCGGGGAGTAGATCGGCACCTGGTCGAAGCCCAGCTCGTCCAGCACCAGGCGGTGGTAGCGGTGATACTGGCCGAAGCGGCAGGGGCCGGTGCCGCCGGGCATGAAGAAGGCCGCCCGCTCGGCCGCGCCGGGATCGTCCAGCAGCAGCTTGAGCAGGTCGCCGGTGGTCAGCGCGCAGGGATAGCACTCCTTGCCGCTGGTGTGGCGCCGGCCCAGCTCCAGGGTGCGGGCGTCACTGTCGGGAAGCACGTGGGCCTGGACCCCGCAGGCGGCGAAGGCGGCGGCGATGGCGTGGGAGTGGTCGGTCATGGGCGGGATGTAGATCACCCGGCCCTGGGCGGCGGCGTTGCGTTTGGGAGCGGCCTTGACGGCGGGCGGGGGCGGGGTCACGTTGCGCAGGGAGTCCAGGAAGGCCTCCAGCCGGGTGATGGCGCCCACGTCGGCCGAGTGCTCGTCGATCTCGATCTGAAGGTAGGGCTTGCCCTCCATGACTTGGTTGAAGAAGTGCTCGATGAAGCTATCCGGCCCGCAGCCGAAGTTGCTGATGTAGACCGCCTGAAGCCGGGGGTCGGCGCGCACGATGGCCCCGGCGGCCAGGATCTTCTGGCCGTAGCGCCAGTACATCTCCCCCACCTGGGGTCCGCCCACCACCGACTCCAGGTCCAGGAAGTCCATGGGCAGGGCCAGGACCCCCAACTGGGCCATCTTCTGGGGCAGGCCCAGGTTGAGGCCCGGGTCGGCTCCGTTGTAGGGTCGGCTGACCACCACCATGGCCAACTCATCCGCCCCGAGGTTTTCCAGCACCTCCCGGCCCCGCCGCCGCTGCTGGGCGTTGAACTCGCCCTGGGCCAGGTGCCCGGCTTGGATGGCCGGCTCCACGTCCCAGCCCCGGCCGCCCAGGCGCTCGGCCAACTGGCGCAGGTCGGCGCGCAGCACGTCCGGGCCGTAGCCGAAGTGGACCGGTCCGGTCACCAGCTCCACGCCGGCGGCCTTGAAGTCCAGGGCCGCCGGGGCGGTGTAGCACAGGGTCTGGGCGTAGGGGCAGACCTGGCCGTAGCCCAGCTCGTGGTTGGGCGAGGCGATGTTGACCACCGCCGGCAACAGGATGCGGTCCACCCCGCGCTCCATCAGCTCGGCCAGGTGGCCATGGGCCACCTTGAGCGGGAAGCAGGGCTCGTTGACCATCACCTCCACGCCTTGGTGGATCATGCGCTTGTTGGTGGGGCTGCTGACGATCACCTCGAAGCCCAGACGCTGGCAAAAGGCGGCGAAGAAGGGCAGAAGCTCGCGGAAGAACATGGTGCGGGGGATGCCGATGACCCCGCGCTTCTTCTCCGGCGGCACGGGCTGGATGGCGGCCAGGAGCATGGCCTCGCGCTCGGCGAAGAGATCGGGCAGGTGGGCGAAGCGGGCGGCCGCGCCCCGGTCCACGTCGTACTTCTCGCAGCGGCTGCCGTAAAAGAGCGGCCGCTTCTCGCCCTGCACCTTCACCTTGCGGATGGCGCAGGCGTTCGCGCAGCCCTTGCACTCGAAGGTGCTGATCTCGTAGCCCTGCTCCGAGGCGGCGAAGCCCTTGAACTTGCTTTTCTCCCAGGTGCGCTCCCGGGCCGCCAGGATGGCCGCGCCGATGGCCCCGGTCACGTCGTGGTGGGGCGGCACCGTGATCTCCCGGCCCAGGACGGCCTCGAAGGCGGCCACGATGCCGTGGTTGGCGGCAGTGGCCCCCTGGTAGAAGATCTTCCCGCCCACCGGCCGGTCTTCCACCACCTTGTTCAGGTAGTTGTAGACGATGGAATAGCTCAGGCCGGCCACCAGGTCGTCGATCTCGGACCCGGCCGCCTGGTGGGAGACCAGGTCGGACTCCATGAAGACGGTGCAGCGCTCGCCCAGGCGCACAGGGCTCTGGGCCTCCAGGGCCCGGCGGCCGAACTCACCCTTGATCTGGATGCCCAGCTTCTCGGCCTGCTCCTCCAGGAAGCTGCCGGTGCCGGCGGCGCAGACCTTGTTCATCATGAAGTCGACGATGGCCCCGTTCTTGAGCGAGATGAACTTGGAGTCCTGGCCGCCGATCTCGAAGATGGTGTCCACCTCCGGATCGATGGCCGCGGCGGCGGTGGCCTGGGCGGTGATCTCGTTGCGCACGATGTCCGCGCCGATGAAGTCGGCGGTGAGGTAGCGGCCGCTGCCGGTGGTGCCCGCGCCCAGGATCTCCACCCGGTCGCCGATCTCCTGGCCCACC
>JAIUYB010000252.1 GCA_020216625.1 Desulfarculus sp. | reverse complement strand
CCTGGGCCAGCCAGCAGACCGCCGGGTGGAATGCCTGGCGCAGGGCCTGGCCCAGACCTCCTCCGCCGGCTCCGTCCTCGCCCTTCTGTCCGGTGAAACGCTGGCCCACCACCTGGGTGCGTCCGTCGGCGGTCAACACCGCCAGGGGACGGGGGGCGTCGAAGGTGGCCCGGGGATCATAGGAATCGCGTCCGCCGGCGGCGGTCAGCACCCGCTCATCCACCGCCAGGAAGGTGATCTGGGTTTTGCGCGGTTTGCCGGCGGCGTCGCTCACCCGCAGGCTGGCCGACGCCTCCTGGCCGGGCTGGCACTCCTCCCGCTCGGGAGTCAGGTCCACCTTGAGTCCCGCCTCCGGGGCGGTCACCTTGATGGCGGCGTAACCGATGCGCACCTGGGGCTTGCCCAGGTCCGGGCCCTGATCCGGGGCGCCGGCCCCCCGGCCCCGGATCAGAAGCACCCCTAGATAGACGTTGGGCGCGTCGCCTGCCTCGATGGGCGCTTCGATCACCGGCGCGGGGCCGGTCACCTCCCGCAGCCACTGCCGCCGCACCCCCAGGCGCTCCACCGTCACCAAGGCGGTGGCCTGGCGGAAGGGGTTCTTGATCATCACCCGGGCCATCCCGCCCGGGGCGACCTCCCTGGCCTCGGCCACCAGTTCCAGGCGATGGTCGTCGAATCGCTGCCAACCGGCTTGGCCAGCACCGGCGGCGTAGAGATAGTCGGCCGAGCGATTGAGCCGGCCCTGGGCGTCCCGGGCCTCGGCCACCAGGACATAGGTTCCGGACTGGGGCGGGGTGAAATGGACCGTGGCCCCGGCCGCCGGGAGGTCAAGGCTGGTCTGCCAGACCTGTTCGCGCCGGGCCTGGCCCAGGTGGCGGTAGAAACCGCCCGGTCCGCGCTCCCGCACCGTCTCCCAATACTCGCGCCAGGCGGTCAGGTCCACCTTGACCACGGGGGCGGCTTGGTCATCGCTGGTGGCGGCCTTGAGCTCGATGGCCGCCGGCTGGCCGCTCTCGGCCAGGCCCGGGGTCTTGAGGCCCAGATAGATGGCGGAGGGGTGGGCCAGGAACGACCGACTGGCGCCGACCGTCAGCCCGCTGTGGTCGGCCACGCTGGCCTCCAGGCTGACCAGGGCCGGCAGGCCGGGGGAGGGCTGGGGCGCGGGCAGACTCAGGTCGGCGGTGCCAGTCGGATCCAGGACCGTCTCCAGACCGCCCAGGTCCTTGACCGCGTTGTGTTCACGGCCGGGCAGGGGCAGATCGCCCACCGCGTAGCCGCTCAGGCGGCCGGGCCGGAATTCCTGGTCGCGCTGGCTGACCTTGATCTTGGCCTGTCCGCCCGCGACCGGGGAACCGAACAGATAGGCGGCCTTTAGCCCAAGGTGAAGGTCGCTGGCGAGGCCCAGGCTGGCCTCCGGCGCGGTCAGGCCGACCGCGAAATCCGGGGGCCTAAAGCTTGCCACCCGGAAACCGCCGGCGGCAATGTCTTGGCCGCCGTGCTTGACCTGGATGCCGTATTGGCCCAGGCGCGCCTGGGCGGGCAGGGTCAGCTCGCCGGCCAGGGAGCCGTAGCGGTTGGGCTTGTGGCTGAACTGGTGCAGGACGCGGCCGTAGGGGTCGTTGACCAGCACCGTGATCACCTCGTCCGGAGGCAAGCCCAGGCCGTCTGGCTTGGGCGCGCGCAGGTAGACCACCAGGCGCACGGTTTGACCCGGCTGGTAGAGCGGCAACTGGGTGATGGCGTGGGCCAACAGGGGGGACTGAGTCTCGGGACCGCTGTACTCCACCTCCTCGCCCAAGGAGTAGATCAGATCGTTGGACCAGGGGCTGGGCAGCACCGCCCAGTCCTCACCCTGGCGGGCCAAGAGATAAACCTGGGGCCCCAACCAGGGGCGGGATTTGTCGCCCGTGGGCTTGAGCGCGGCCAGTCCGGGCAGACGGGCCAGACCGTCGGCGTCGCTGATCCCCCGCCAAAGCACCTTGTTGGCGCGGTCGCGCAGTTCCAGGTCCACCCCGGCCAGGGGTTGGCCCTGGCTCAGGCTGGTGACCCAGGCCAGGCCGGAGGCGGTGCCGGCCTTGAGGGCCAGACCCAGGTCCGTGACCTGGACCAGGGCGCGGCGGATCTCCTCGCTCGGTTGGCCGTCATAGTTGGGCAGGTCGGCCCGCAGGTCGATCAGGGTCAGGCCGCCCCGAGGCGAGCGTCCCAGCAGGTTGGCCAGGTCCAGGGGTTTGAGCTGGGTTTGGTTGGGGGGCAGGTCGAAGGACAGGTCCTGGCGCACGCCTCCCCGGCCGGGATCGGGTCGGCGCGGCTTCTGGTCCCAGGGCCGATCGGCCTCGGCCACCAGGGCCGGCACCGCCTGGTCCGGGCCGAAGAACTGGAACCCGGCCCGCACCTGGGAGAGGTTGCGCAGGCGCAGGGGATAAAGGGCCTGGGCCGTCTCCAACACCCCCTTGCCACCCACCAGGGAAAAGACCGGGGCCAGGTCGCCGGTGACCAGGTGGACCTGAAACGGCTCCGCCAAGCGGGTGCCATAGGCGTCCGTGACCCCTGGGGCCAGCTCCAGATCATATTGCGCCCGTGGGGCCAGGCCAAGGTCCAGGTAGACCCAGCGGCTGGGTTCCTGATCCGGCTCGCTGGAGAGAGGGTTGGCGGGCGGGGTCAGCCTGAGGCGGCCGATCACCTCGGCCGGCTTGACCGGGTTGTTGAACTCCAGCAGCAGGCTGGCCGCCGGGTCCAGGCGGCCGTCGGGGCGGCGATTCTGCTCCCACTTGACCAGGGCCAGGGGATCGAAGGAGCGGTAGAGGGTGCGGATGGCCTGGGCGCTGGGACGGTTGCCCGCGACGGGCTCGATGCCGGCATCCAGCACCAAGGTCACCGGCTTGCCCGGTGGCAGCTCGCCATCGATGCCCACCCGATAGACCCGGGCCAGGGTCTGTTCGCGGGAAATCTGCCAGGGCTCCCGTGGCAGCTCCGCCACCCGCGCCGGCAGCCGCTTGCCGTCCACCTCCAGGAAAACCGCTCGGGACAGGGAGGCCAGATTCACCGGTTGATTGAGGGTGACCCGAATCACGGGCCGGGGCCCCAGGGGCTCGCCGGGGCTGGGCTGGAACTCCAGGGCAGCCAGGGCCGGCGTCTGGATCACCGCCTTCTGGGGTTTGGCCAGTCGCGCGCCGTCCAGGGCCTGGACTCCGGCCGCCACGCCGACGGTGATCTGGCTGGAGCCCACCAGGGGCTGGTCCAGGATGTAGGCCAGGCTTTGGGGGTCCAGCCAGCGATAGGATCCCGCTGGCCGGGGCGTTAGGCTCAAGGGGGCGTCCTCGGCCGCCTGGGTCATGGCCCCCAGGGGGCGCATGGGCCGGCTGAAGCGGGCCACCACCTGGGTCAGGCGCTCCACCTGGCCCTGGGGCAAGAGCTTCACGGTCAATTCCGGGTCGGCGGACCAGGCCGCCCCCGGGATAAGGGCCAGGATCAGCAGCAGGCTGGCGAGGATGACTCGCGCCCGCGCTCCGCTCGCCATGGGCATTACCCCCTCCTTGCTTGACACCAGTATGCCCCGGCCGGAACACGGACACAACGCCGGCCCCATTGCCGCCAGAGACGGGCCGGGCCGCGGCCGAGCCGGTTTAAGGCCCCTGGGTCATGGGGTCGTTGAGCAGGTCGTAGTATTCCGCCGGCGATTCGATGTGGAAGCGGAAGCGGTAGAGGTTTGTCCGGTCATAGACTATCAGGGGCAGGGTGATGCTGATGCGCTGGTCCAGCCAGCCGGAGGTGTCCTGCCGGCCGCGCAGGGGCGCCAAACGCTGCTCTCCGTCGCGGTAGTCCACCTTGGCCGGCCGCAGCAGGTCGCGGATGTTGGTGAAGGGTGGCACCGCCACCGCGGACAGTCGGCTGACCGGATCCCAATAGCGCACCCCCTGGTGAATCACCTTTTGCCGGTTGCCGTCCGCGTCGATGAAGACCACCTGGTCCCAGAGAATGACCAGGGGTTGGCTGGTTTTGTTGGCCAAAGCCATCTGGAAGGCGGTGGAGTCCTCGTTGTCCACCTGGAGAGAGATATCGACCATGGTGTCGCTGTAGTTGGTCTCGTTGGTGTCGCCGGCGAATTGGTAAGCCTTCTGCTCCATCAGGTTCAGTGACTCGTTGCGATAGTAGTCCGTGGCCTGGAGGCTGCCGCAGCCAGCCAAAAGGCCCAGGGCCGACAATGCCGCCAGCCAGACGATTTTCCGGGCCATGCGCGCCTCCCGATCCAAGATGGTGTTGCCAGCCGCGATGTTACCCGAAGCGCGGTGGTTTGGGAAGCGCGGCTTGAGAGGGTGGCCTCGAAGTGCTAGGCTCGGGGCATGGAAGATTTGCGGGTCAGCGAGTTATTCGTGAGCATCCAGGGGGAGTCCAGCTTCGCCGGGCTGCCCTGCGCCTTCATCCGTCTGGCCGGGTGCCCCCTCAGCTGCCGCTGGTGCGACACGGTCTATGCCCGCCAGGACCCAGGCGAAGCGCACGGCATCGAGGCGTTGCTGGCCTGGGTGGAGGCCCAGGAGGTGGACCTGGTGGAGGTGACCGGCGGCGAGCCCTTGGCCCAGGCCGGGACTCCGGCTCTGCTGGCCGCGCTCTGCGACCGCGGGCGGACGGTGCTTCTGGAGACCAGCGGAGCCTTTGACATCGG
>JAIUYB010000251.1 GCA_020216625.1 Desulfarculus sp. | reverse complement strand
ACCGGCAGGCCCAGGCGGTGGCCGGCGGCCAGGAGCGACAGCTCCAGGCAGGGCGGCGCGGCCTGGGCCAGGGCCCGGCCCACCACCGCGCCCAGTCCCAGGGCGGGCTCGGTGGCCACGGCGCGATTGATGAACTCGCCGGTCTGGCGGGCGGTGCCGAAGCTGCCGTCGGCCAGGGCCTCGGCCACGTCCTCGCTGGTGCGCCCGGCCAGGGCCATCTCCACGTCGTGGACCATGCCGGCGCCGTTCAGGGCCAGGCCGGTGATGATGCCGCGGTCCATGGCGTCGATGAGCAGGGGGGAGAGGCCGACCTTGATCACATGGGCGCCCATGGCCAGGATCACCGGACGGCCGGCCCGCCGGGCGGCGACCATGGCGTCGGCCACCACGCGCAGGTCGTCGGCGGCCAGCACCCGGGGAAGACTGTTGACGAAGTCGCGGAAGCCGCCGCCGGCCCGCCAGGGTTTGCCCAGCATGGCGCTCTGGACTTTGGACTGCCTGACGTCCAGGTCGGTCAGACGCAGGGCGTTCAGGTCGATGGGAGTGGGTTTCATTTAGAGCGTCCGAAGAGGTTTAGATCCACCAACTCGCAGATGATGTGGATGATCAGGGCGTGAACTTCCTGGATGCGGGGGGTGTCGTCGCTGGGCACCCTGATCAGATACTCGCACAGGCCGGACATGTCGCCGCCCTCGCGTCCGGTGAGACCCAGGGTGACCAGGCCCTTTTCCCGGGCGGCGGCCAGGGCCTTGATCACATTTGGCGAGCGGCCGCTGGTGCTGATGGCCAGGGCCAGGTCGCCCGGGTTGCCCAGGGCCTTGATCTGGCGGGAGAAGACCTCATCATACGAGTAGTCGTTGCCGATGGCGGTCAGCACGCAGGTGTCGGTGTTGAGCGCCAAGGCGGGCAGGTTGGGGCGCTCCATCTGGAACCGGTTGACCAGTTCCCCGGCCAGGTGCTGGGCGTCGGCGGCCGATCCGCCGTTGCCAAAGGCCATCAGTTTGTTGCCTTGGGCGAAGCCCTGGGCGATGACGCTGGCCGCCTGGACCACCAGCGGCAGCCCGCTCTGGCCAAAGGCCTCGATCACGGCCAGGGAGTTCTTCAGGCTGGCGCCGGCTATCGACAACATGCTCGACCCCCGCTAATACAGGCCAAAGGAGTGCTAAAAAGTAACCGGATGACCATAAGTTGTCAAGTGCGGGACCCGCGTTCGCGGCGTCCGGTGCGGGCCCTGAAATCCAGCACCAGGGGGGACTTGGTCAGGCCCATGGCCTCGCGCAGGCCGTTAAGCAGATAGCGGTGATAGGAAAAATGCACCGCCTCCGGGTCGTTGACAAAGGCCACCACCCGGGGTGGGCGCACCCCCACCTGGGTGGCGTAGAAAAACTTGATCCGGCGGCCCTTGACCATGGGTGGATGGTGGCGCTCGGTGAGGGTCTCCAGGGCCTGGTTCAGGGGCGAGGTGCCCATCCTGGTGCCATATTCCTCATAAACCTGGTCCACCAGGGGCAGCAGCTTGTCGACTCCCCGGCCGGTCTTGGCGCTGAGCTTGAGCACCGGGGCCCAGGGCGCGATCTTGGCGATGCGCTGGATGGCGTCGTCCATGGCCTTCTGGGCCTCGGGTCGGCGGGCCAGCAGGTCCCACTTGTTCAGGGCCACGATCAGGGCGCGCTGGGCGGCGATGGCCTGGCCCACCAGGCGCAGGTCCTGGTCGGCCAACCCGGCGTCGGCGTCGATGACCGCCACCACCAAATGGCTGCGCTCCACCGCGCGCAGGGAGCGGAAGACCCCGGCCTTTTCCAGACCCCGATCCACCCGTCCCTGGCGGCGGATGCCGGCGGTGTCGATCAGCACGTACTCCTTGCCGTCGCGGGTGATGGGGGTGTCGATGGCGTCGCGGGTGGTGCCGGGCACGTCGCTGACCACCACCCGGGGCGCGCCCACCAGGGCGTTGAGCAGGCTGGACTTGCCCACGTTGGGCCGGCCCAAGAGCGCCACCCGCACCGGCGGGGCGGGCGGCTCCTCGCCCTCGGCCGGGGCCTCGGGTTCCTCCTCGGGCGGCAGATGGTCCAGGATGTCGTCCATCAGGTCGCGGATGCCGTAGCCGTGGGCGGCGCTGACAAAATGCAGGCGCTCCACCCCCAGGGCCTGGAACTCCTGGGCCGCGTCCTCCTTCTCGGCTCCGTCCACCTTGTTCACGGCGTAGATCACCGGCTTGTCCACCCGGCGCAGGCGACGGGCCACCTCCTGGTCGGCCGGGGAGAGCCCGGCCTTGCCGTCGGCCAGAAACAGCACCAGGTCGGCCTCGGTCAGGGCCAGCTCGATCTGGGCGTGGACCTCGGCGGCGAAGGCCTGGTCGGCCGGAGGATCGAAGCCGCCGGTGTCGATCAGGATGAAGCGCCGCTGGTCCCAGACCACGGTTCCATAGAGGCGGTCGCGGGTGACGCCGGGCAGATCGTCCACCAGGGCCTGGCGGCTGCGGGTCAAGCGGTTGAACAGCGTGGATTTGCCGGTGTTTGGCCGGCCCACGATGGCCACGATGGGGGTCATGCGGCGTTGTCCTCCCGGGGCCGCAGGGCCGCGGTGGGCGGGTTGAGGGGGAGCAGCTCCAACAGCCGGCCCAGGGCCGGGAAGGAGGCCAGCTCCGGCGCGGCGGCCAGGCGGCGTAGGGTGGCCAGGGCCGGGGCCACGTAGGGGGCGAAGTGGGTCTTGCCCTTTTCGCGGCAGAGGAAGGCGTAGGCCCCCAGGGCCTGCATCAGGCGCGAGAGGGCCACGTAGGGCCAGCCGGCCATGAAACGCTCCGGGTCCAGGCCGCCCAGGGACGCGCGGATGGCCAGATAGCGCTCCACCAGGCGCTGGCGCAGCTCCCAGGGCAGGTCCACGTAGGGATCGTGGACCAGGGAGGCTAGGTCGTATTGGGCCGGACCCAGGCGGCCGCCCTGAAAGTCCACCAGTCCCACCCGACCGTCCTGGTGGATGAGGTTGCGGCTCTGGAAGTCGCGGTGGGTGAAGCCCTCGGGCCGGGCGCGACCGGCCAGGTGCGCCAACTCACGCAGCTCCTCCACCAGATTGGCCGGCCAGGTCTCCGGACCCAGCCCACAGGCCCCGGTCACGAACTGAGTCAGGAAATAGCCGGCCTCGCGGGCGAAAAGGAATTGGCCGTCCAGGCGCAGCCCGTCGAAGCACAGCGAGGCGTCCAGATCGCGGCCGGCGCTGGATTGCATCAGGGCCAGCATGGCCAGCACCGGTTCATAGAGCCGGGCCAGGGTCTCCTGGTCATCGCCGGCGGCCAGCGCCATTTGTTGCAGGCTGGCGCGTCCCAGGTCCTCCATCAGGAAGCGTCCGCCCGCCAGGTCCACGGCCACCACCCGGGCCACCGGCAGACCCAAGGCCCCCAGGTGCCGGGCCAGACCCAACCAGGCCCGGTTCTCGGGCGGGTTGTCGGGGTTGGCCATGGCCACCAGGCTTGAATCATTTGCGACAAGGCGCAGGAATCGCCGAATGGAGCCGTCCGGGGTGATGGCCTCGGCCGTCAGCGGGCCGGGGTCTCCCCCTGGCCAAACCGACCGAGCCCAGACGGCCAGGGCGCTGGGTTGTGCTTCAGGCATGGGCCCCTCCCGCGATCTCGCCCCGGGCCAGAAAGCCGTCGCCCAGGACCGCGTCGCTGACTCGGGCCCCGGCCGCGACCACCGCCCCGGGCAGCAGCAGGCTGTCCCGGACATAAGCCCCGGCCTCCAACCGGGCGCCATGGCCCAGCACGCAGAAGCCCTCGATCCGGGCGGCGGGGTCGACCCAGGAGCCTTCTCCCCGGACCAGGGGTCCGGCTGGCGCCAGGTCCGCCAGCCCGGGCGGCTGGTCCTCCAGCAGGCGGCGGTGCAGGGCCAACAGGCGCTCGGGGGTGCCCAGGTCGTCCCAGAAGCCGGGCAGGACCAGGCCGCGCACCGAGCGTCCGGCGGCCAGGGCGGCGCTCAGGCCTTCCACCAGGGTGCTGAACCCCACGGCTGGCAGATAATCTAGCAGATCGGGGTGCAAGGCGGCCAGTCCGGTGTAGGTCCGCCACTGGGCCGGCTCGGCCGGCAGGTCCTGTCCCTTGAAGCCCAGCACCTGGCCAGCCTGGTCCAGGGCCACGGTGTTAAAGCGGGGATCGTCCACCAGGCCCAGCACCGCGATGGCGTCCTCCTCCGCCCGCCGGGCCAGGAGCGGGCGCGGATCGTCCGCGGCCAGCACATCGGAATTCACCAGCAGGAAGGGCTCCGAACCCAGGGCCTCCCGGGCCGCCACCAGCCCCCCGCCGGTGCCCAGGATCACCGGTTCGTGGCTCTCCCACACCTCCAGGCCGGCTGAATCATATTCAGCCAGCCAAGCCCGCACCAGGGGGGCCAAGTGGTGGGTGTTGACCACCGTCCGGGTGACCCCGTGGGCGGCCAAACGGTCCAGCCACCAGCCCAGCAGGGGTCGGTTCATCACCGGCATCAGGCATTTGGGACGGCGGCCGGTCAGGGGCGCGAGGCGGGTGCCCAGGCCGGCGGCCAGGACCATGGCGTGCATGGGCGGTCACCTTTTGTTAGCTGGGATGGAAGGTTAGCACAACCCGCCCCCGGTTGCCAGGCAGGGGCGGCTGGCCTGGTCTTGACCGCCGCCCCGGCCCCGGTCATGATGAGGGTCA
>JAIUYB010000250.1 GCA_020216625.1 Desulfarculus sp. | reverse complement strand
AGCGGTCGCTTGGCTGCCTGGCCCTCGCGCCCGGCTGGTCAGCCCCGGCGGGCGGCGGTCTCCAGTTACGGGGTGGGCGGGGTCAACGTCCACCTGGTCCTGGAGCAAGCCCCGGAAACCCCGCCCCTGGACGCGGCAACCGAGACGGGACCTTGCCTTTTGGCCCTGTCAACCGCCGACGAACCCTCCCTGGCTCAACTGGCCCAATCCCTGGCCCAGCGCCTAACCGAACCCGACGCCCCGCCCCTGGTGGACCTGGCCGCCACCCTGGCCCGTCGTCGGCGGCTGGTCCAACGCCTGGCGGTGGTGGCCGCCGACCGCCAGGAGGCCGTGGCCCGCCTGACCAACCGCGAAGCCCCCGGCCGAGTCCAGGGCCGCTATCGCTCCGGGGGCGTCTCCACGGCCCTGGTCTTTCCCGGCCAGGGCGCGCAACACCCGGGCATGGGACGCGACCTCTACCATGGCGAGCCGGTTTTCCGCCAAGTGGTGGACCAGGCCAGCGACCTGCTGGCCGGGGGTCCTGTCGCCGACCTGCGCTCCTTGATCCTGGCCGCGGACACGGACCAGGCCGCGGCCGCGCGGTTGGCCCAGACCAACACCACCCAGCCCGCCCTGTTCACGGTGGAATACGCCTTGGCCCGTCTGCTGCTCCAGTATGGCCTGGAGCCGGAGGCCCTGGCCGGCCACAGCGTGGGTGAATACGTGGCCGCCTGCCTGGCCGGGGTGATGGACTTTCCCGCCGCCCTGCGCCTGGTGGCCGAACGCGGCCGCTTGATGGGCTCGGCCCCGCAGGGCGCGATGCTGGCGCTGGCCATGAGTGAGGAACAGGCCGGGGTCCTGGTGGAGGAGTGCGGTCCCGGGGTCTGCCTGGCGGTGGTCAATGGCCCGCGTCAGTGCGTGGCCGCCGGCGAACCCGAAGCCATCGCCCGGCTGGAGACCATGGTTGAAGCCCTGGGCCGGTCCGCGCACCGGCTGAAGGTCTCCCACGCCTTCCATTGCCACCTGATGGACCCGGTCCTGGATCGGTTCCGGGCGGCGGTGGCCCAGGTGGAGCTCAGGCCGCCCCGCATCGCCTGCGCCTCCAACCTCAGCGGCGGCTGGCTCACCCCCGAGCAGGCGGTGGACCCGGATTACTGGGTGGCGCACCTGCGTGGCCAGGTGCGTTTCGCGGCCAACCTGGCCCTGCTCCTGGGCGATTCGGAGCGGGTGTTGGTGGAGGTCGGTCCGGGCCAGACCCTGACCCGCCTGGCCCTGGCCAGCGGCGCGGCCGAGGGCCAGGCCATCGCCACCCTGCCCCATCCCTCGCCCCTGGATGGTCGCGCCAACCTGCGCCTGGCCCTGGGCCAGCTCTGGATCCAGGGCTGGGAGCCTGACTGGACCACCCTGCACGGGCAGCGCCGCCGCGTACCGCTGCCCACCTATCCCTTCCAGCGGGTGCGCCTGTGGGTGGACCCGGCCCCCCCCGAAACCGCGCCGAGCCGAGTCCCAACCTCCCGCGAAATCGGCTGCCTGGACGATGTCGCCCACCCCAGGCGCCTCCCGGCCGACAGCCCCCTGGAAGCCGTCATCCAGGTGTGGCGGGAGGTCTTCGGCCGGCCCGAGATCGGGGCCGACGGTGACTTCCTGGACCTGGGGGGAGACTCCTTGCTCGCGGTGCGCCTGGTGGCCAGGATCAAGGCGCGCCTGGGCCGGACGGTGCCGGTGGCCTTGGTTTTCGAGCTGCGCACCGCGCGCGCCCTGGCCGCGCGGCTCAACGGCGGAGCGCCCGCGCCATCCTTGGCGGCACGGGAGCCCCAACCGACCATCGCCCGCGAGGAGGGCGCGCTATGAGCCCCTCCCCTCCCCAGGAAAGCCTTCAGCCCGCCCAGGCCCTGTTGGCCGCCCTGGCCGCCAGGGACATCCGCCTCTGGGCCGACGACGACTCCCTGCGCTACAACGCCCCGGCTGGCGCTTTCAGCGATGAACTCAAGGCCCAGGTCCGCCGCCACAAATCCGAACTGTTGGCCATCCTGCGGTCCGAGGCCGCGCCCCTGTCTTGCCAACAGGAGCGAATGTGGTTCCTGAGCCGGTTGGACCGCTCCCCCGACCTCTACTTGGAGTGTCTGGTCCACCGCCTTGCCGGCCGGCTGGACGAGCCAGCCTTGGAAAAGGCCCTGGCCTGGTTGCTGGCGCGCCATCCAGTGCTGCGCGGGGTCTTCCGCGACGGCCCCCAAGGACCGGAGCAACTCGCCAGCCTTGATGCGAAGCCCGCGTTGGATCGCCTGGATCTGTCCACCCTGCCGCCGGAGCAGCGCGACCAAGCGCTGGAGCGAGCCACGGCCACGGTTGGTCGCGGACGGTTGGACCTGGCGCGAGGGCCGGTGATCAGTTTCACCCTGTTGCGTTTGGCGGCGGAAAACCACGTCCTGGCCATTGCGTCGCACCACGCGGTGGTGGACGGCTGGTCAGGCGGCTTGATCATGTCCGACCTGGCCCGGGCCTACAATTCCTTCCGGCGGGGCCAGGAGCCAGACTCCCCCTCCCGGCCGCCACCTACGCCGCCTTCGCCCGCCGACAGCGGGACCAGGTGGCCGACGGCTCCCTGGACCGCCAGGCCATGGATTGGGCCCGGAGCTTCCACGATCTCCAATTGAGCCCCAGCTTGCCCATGGATTTTGAGCGCCCAGCCGCCCAATCCGGAATAGGCGCCGAGATCCCCATCTCCTTGGATCCGGAAACCGTGGCGGGTTTGACCCGGTTTGGCAAAGACCAGGGCGCCACTCTCTTCGCGACGCTCCTGGCCGCCATGGGTGCGATGTTGGCCCGGGCCTCGGGCCAAAACCGTGTCCTGGTGGGCGCGCCCACCTCCGGCCGCACCAGCCCGGAGTTGGAAGCCGTGGTGGGCTACTTTTCCAACACCGTGCCGGTGCTCCTGGATTTCCAGGGGGTGGAGGATTTCGCCGGGGCCGTGTCCAGGGCTCGGGACGGAATCTTCCACGCTCTTTCCCGGGAGCACATCCCCCTGGAGCTGCTGATCCGTGCCGTGAACCCGCCGCGTTCACCGGCCTATTCCCCCATGTTCCAGGCCCTGTTCAGCCTGCAACCCCAGGCCATGACCCCGCCGGCGCTCGACGGTCTGGTGGTCACCCGCCTGCCGGGTCCGCCCCAGCCGGCCCGCTATGACCTGTCCCTGCTCCTGACCCCACAGGCGAACGGCGGACTGGCGGGCCAGATGATCTACGACAGCGCCCTTTTCCTGCCCGCCACCATCCAGGCCTGGATGGGGTGGTTCCTGGACCCACTGCGGCAGGCGGCCGCGGGCCGGAACAGCGCCTTCGACCTGACATCTTCCGCCTCGCTTCCCTCCCTGGGCGATGGCCGTTCGAACGAGCCGGCGTCGTACTCACCCCCCAAAGGTTCCACCGAGTCCCGGCTGGCCCAAGTTTGGGCCGAGTTCCTGAATGTCCCCCGCATCGGCCGCCAGGATGATTTTTTCCTCCTGGGTGGCCACAGCCTGCTCCTGATGCGGCTGGTCAATCGCATTAACGATCTGGGCCTGGGCCAACCCGAGTTGATCGACCTGATGGCCGATTCCACCCTGGCCGGCATGGCCGCGGTGCTGGATGGCCGCAAACCGGCGGAGCGCCCATCCCATCCTCCCTCCGATGCTCTCTCCTCCCCGACGACAGAGCGGGAGACGCCCGCTTCTCCCGGTCAGGAGGGCCTGTGGCTGGAGCGCCGCGACCTGGCGCCCTCCACCGTCTACTCGGTGCCCTTCATCCTGGACTTGGCCCCGGGTCAGGCCGAACCGGAGCTGTTGACCAAGGCCTTGTCTCTGCTGATCCAGCGTCACGAACCCATGCGCACGGTGTTGATGGAGCGGGACGGCGAACTCCGCCAGGTGGTGTTGCCGCCGCTGCCGCCCGACCTGAGCATCCACGAACTGCGCCAGGGTGAAGAGTCCAGAACCGCGCTGCAGGATCTGGCCCAGCGTGAACTCGCCCGGCCCTTCGACCTGCTTACCGGCCCCCTGTTCCGCTTCCACCTCCTGCGCCTGCCGGCCGGGGAGGGGCTGCTCTTGGGCAACGCCGACCACGCGGTCTTCGACGGCTGGTCACTGGAGGTGTTGCGTCAAGAGTTTAATCAAGTCCTGGAAGCCTTGGCCCAAGGCCAAACTCCGGTCCTGCCTTCCCTGCCGTTGAGTTATGCCGAGGCGGTGGAGGCCTGGCGAGCCGACCTGGCGGGGAGCCGGGGCCGGGTCCTGGAGCGGTTCTGGCAACAACGCCTGGACGGCCTGGAGCTGGAGCCTCTGCCCCAGGATGGTCCCTCCGACCCCGGCCCGGCCCGCGGACGCCGCCTGGTGGTGGAGATGGGCCCCGAGGTCATCCAGGCCCTGGACCGGTTGGCCCTCGGTCAGCGAAGCACTCCGTCAGGGGTCTGGCTCTCGGCGGTGGCCGGGCTGCTTTCACGCTACAAGGACGGCCGGGGACCGGTGGCGGTGGGCGCGCCCTTCGCCGGCCGGCGCGATCCCCGCACCCAGGGTCTGGTCGGTTACTTCGTCAACCTCCTGCCGGTGATCCTGGCGGTGGACTGGTCACAGCCTTTCGCCCATTTACTGGATCAGGCGCGCTCCGAGGTCATGGCGGTGCTGGACCACCAGGACACCCCTCTGGCCTGGTTGACCGCCC
>JAIUYB010000249.1 GCA_020216625.1 Desulfarculus sp. | reverse complement strand
TGGCCTACGCCAAGGGTGGGGCCCTGGAGACCGTGGTTGGCCCCGACGATCCCCAGGGCCGGCCCGCCACCGGAGTATTCTTCCACCGTCAGGACGAGGCAGCTTTGCTGGCCGCCCTGGAGGAGCTGGAGTCGGGCCGGGTGGGTTTCGATCCCGCCGCCCTGGCCGCCCACGCCGCCGGCTTCGCCACCCCGGTCTTCACTCGGCGCATCCTGGAGTTTTTGGTCCAGGCCCTGGCCGGCCGCTGAATCTCCCCCCAAGCCCCCGTCTCGGCCGGCGATTGACCGTTCAGCCGGGGCCATGGTAGCTTCCGGAGCCAGGGGCAGATGCCTGCGGCTGCGCCTGCCGTGCAAACCTGGGGTTGTCCATGCAAGTGCTCATCATCGGCGCCGGCGAGGTCGGCTTCCACACCGCGCTCCGGCTCTCGCGCGAGGGCCACCGGGTGGTGGTCCTGGACCGCGACCCCGAACAGTTGCGCAAGGTCAACGAGCGCATGGACGTCAACACCCTCCTGGGCCCCGGGGCCAGCCCCAAGATGCTGCAGGAGGCCGGGGTGGCCCAGGCCGACCTGGTGGTGGCAGTCACCGACAGCGACGAGGTGAACCTCACCGCCTGCCGTTTCGCCAAGCTCCTGGCCCGCACCGCCACCCGGGTGGCCCGGGTGCGCAGCCAGGACTACCTGGAGTTCCTGGAACGGGAGGGCAGCAAGGCCCTGGACCTGGACACGGTCATCAACCCCGAGCGGGAGGTGGCCAACCAGATCCTGCAGTTCATCAGCGTGCCGGCGGCCTCCTCGGTGGCCGACTTCGCCGAGGGCCGGGTCAAGCTCCTGAGTCTCAGGGTGCCGGCCACCAGCCCCCTGGTGGGGCGCAAGCTGATGGAGCTGCGCACGGCCGGAGGCCCGGTCTTCCTGGTGGCGGCCATCGAACGCGGGGGGAGGGTGGTCATCCCCCGGGGCGCGGACGCCATCCACTATGACGACCTGGCCTATGTGGTGGTGCGCAAGGAGGAGATCGAGCCGGTGGTGCGGGCCTTCGGCCTGCACGCGGAGCCGGTGCGCAGCCTGGTGGTGGTGGGCGGCGGAGCCATCGGCCGCCTGGTGGCCCAGGAGGCGGTGGAGCGCGGGATCAAGGTGCGCATCATCGAGCGCAACGAGGAGCGTTGCCACCAGTTGGTTGACCGCCTGCGCGGGGTGCTGGTGCTGCACGGCGATGGCACCGACATGAGCTTGTTGGAGGAGGAGAACATCGGCGCGGCCGACGTCTTCGCGGCGGTGACCGACGACGAGGAGGACAACGTCCTCATCGCGTTGTTGGGCAAGAAGATGGGAGCCAAGCGCACCATCTCCCGGGTGGCCCATTTGGGCTATGTGCCGCTGGTCTCCACCCTGGGCCTGGACCTGGTGGTCAGCCCGCGTTTCGCGGCGGTGGGGGCCATTTTGCGCTACCTGCGCCGGGGCAAGGTGCTCAACGTGGCCGCGCTGCGCGACGAGGGGGCGGAGGTGATCGAGGTGGAAGCCCAGGCCACATCGGCCCTGGTGGGCCGCCCCCTGGCCGAGGTCAAGTTGCCGGCCGGGGCCCTGGTGGCGGCCCTGGACCGGGGCGGGGTGGTGGACATCCCCAGCGGCGCCACCGTGGTGAGGCCCGGGGACCGCCTGGTGATCTTCCTGCTGCGCTCGGTGTTGGCCAAGGTGGAGAAGCTCCTGACCGTCAGCCTGGAATACTTCTAGGCGCGGCCATGGGATTGGCGCATGTCATAGCCCTGGTGGGCCTGCTCTGCATGGGGCTGGGCCTGTGCATGCTGTTGCCAATGGCGGTGGGGCTTTTGTACCGGGAGCCCAACTGGACGGCCTTCCTTACCGGAACCTTGGCCAGCTGCGCGCTGGGGGCCGGGCTGTGGTTCTCCCTGCGGGACACGCAGGCCAGGGAGATGAACCATCGCCAGGGCATGGCGGTGGTGGCCCTGGGTTGGCTGGCGGCCGCCTTTCTGGGCGGGTTGCCGCTGTACCTGTCCGGCGATTTTCTCACCTATACCGACGCCTTCTTCGAGGCCAGCAGCGGCTTCACCACCACCGGGGCCAGCGTGCTGACCGACGTGGAAAAGGCCAGCCACTCGGTGCTGTTCTGGCGAGCCTTGACCCACTGGCTGGGGGGGATGGGTTTCATCGTGCTCAGCCTGGCCATCCTGCCCTTCGTGGGGGTGGGCGGCATGCAGCTGTACAAGGCCGAGGTGCCCAGCCCCACCCCGGACCGCCTGCAACCGCGCATCGCCGACACCGCCGGGGTGCTCTGGAAGGTCTACGCCCTGCTCACCGGTCTTGAGGCGCTCTTGCTGATGCTGGGGGGCATGGATTGGTTCGACGCCGTCTGCCACGCCTTCGCAACCCTGGCCACCGGCGGCTTCAGCAACCGTAACGCCAGCATCGCCGCCTATGGGAGCGCCTACATCGAATGGGTGGTGACGGTCTTCATGATCCTGGCCGGGATGAACTTCTCGCTGCACTTCTGGCTTCTGAAAGGACGCTTGAGGGCGTGGTTCAAGGACGAGGAGGCCAGGTTCTACCTGGCGCTGTGCACCCTGGCCAGCCTGGCCATCGCCCTGGCCTTGTTTATGGCCCAGGGAGTGGGCGTCCACGACAGCCTGCGCCTGGCCGCCTTCCAGGTGGCCACCATCATCACCACCACCGGCTTCGCCACCGCCGACTATAACCAATGGCTGCCTTTCCCGGTGGCGGTGCTGGTGGTGCTGATGTTCGTGGGGGGATCGGCCGGCTCCACCGGCGGCGGGCCCAAGGTGATGCGGGTGTTGCTGGTGCTCAAGCAGTCTTATTACGAATTCCTGCGCTTGGTCCATCCCCGCCTGGTGGCCCCCATGCGGTTCAACGGCCAAGGCCTTGACCGCCAGGTGGTGGCCTCGATCTGGTCTTTCCTAGGCCTCTATCTGGGCTGCTTCGTGGTGGTGGGTCTGGTCCTGACCGCCCTGGGCTCGGACCTCGTCACCGCCTTCTCGGCCTCCATCGCCTGTCTGGGAAACATCGGCCCGGGTTTGGCGGAGGTGGGACCGGCCGGCAACTACGCCGGCCTGAGCGCCTTGGCCAAATGGATTTTGGCCCTGGCCATGATTGTGGGTCGGCTGGAGATCTACACCCTGTTGATCCTGCTGGTGCCGGAGTTCTGGCGTCGCTGACCACGCCCGGGGCCAGCCGCGCTAGCGCGGCCGCACCAAATCCAGCACCGGATCCAGGTCCATGGCCGCGGTGGTCGCCAGTAGTTGGGCGCCATCGACCAGGCCGTCGGCGCTCCGGGCCAGCCAGGGCAGGCTGCCCAGGAAGGGCACGCCGGAGAAATCGGTTATCAGCGCGCTGTTGTAGGGTATGGCCGGGTCTGGCGGCAGCTCGGGGTCAGGGCCGCAGAAGACGAATCCCACCACCTTCAGGCCCCGGTCCCGCGCCGCCCCGATGGTCAAGAGGGTGTGGTTGATGGTGCCCAGGCCGGGCCGGGCCACCACCCACACCGGCAGGTCCAGGTCCACCATCAGGTCCAGCAGGATCAGGCGGCTGGTCAGCGGCACCATCACCCCGCCCACCCCCTCCACGATGGTGAACTGGTGGCGCTCCAGGGTGGAGCGCAGCAGGGCGCGCACCTTGGCCACCGAGATGTGCACGCCCTCCAGACGGGCCGCCACCAGGGGGGCCAAGGGATGGCGCAGGCACAGGGGGTTGCTGCTCTCCGGCGGGTCGGCCAGTCCGGCCACCTTGCGCACGAAGACCAGGTCCGGGCTGACCAGGCGGCCTTCCTCCTCCAGGCCGCCGGTGGCCACCGGTTTGAGGTAGCCCGCGTCCACCCCCTTTTGGCGCAGGGCCATCAGCAGGGCGGTGCTGACCACGGTCTTGCCCACCTCGGTGTCGGTGCCGGTGATGAAGACGCCCTTGGCCTGGTTCATAGTCCGATCTCCTCGGCCGCGGCCTTGAGGGCGGCGGCGGCCAGCTCCAGTTCTGGTTCGCCATGGGCGGCGGTGACGGTCAGGCGGATGCGGCTGGTGTGCTCGGGCACCGTGGGCGGGCGCATGGCCGGAGCCAGGACCCCCTGGCGCAACAAAGCCTCGGCCATGGCCAGGGATTTCCGGGCTTCGCCCACCAGGACCGGGACGATGGGACCTTCTTGCGAAAGCAGGGTGAAGCCCATCCCGGCCAGGCGGGCGCGGAACCATGCGCAAAGGCGGTGGAGCCTTTCCCGCCGCCAGGGCTCGTCCTGGATCACCTCCAGGCCGGCCAGGGCCGCGCCCAGTTGGGCTGGGGGCGGGGCGGTGGTGTAGAGCAGCGAGCGGGCCTGGTTGACCAGGCGGGAGATGACCAGGCCATCGCCGGCCACGAACCCGCCCAGGCCGCCCAGGGCCTTGCTGAAGGTGCCCACCATCACCAATTCCGGGCACGGGGTGATGCCGAAGTGCTCGGCGGTGCCCCGGCCGCTCAATCCCCAGACCCCGGTGGCGTGGGCATCGTCCACCACCAACAGCGCCCCGTGACGGCGGGCGGCGGCCAGGAGTTGGGGCAGGGGAGCCAGGTCGCCATCCATGGAGAAAACCCCGTCAGTCACCAGCAGCCTGAGGCCATCGCCGGGGGCCTGGGCCAGCAGCGCCTCGGCGGCCTCCGCGTCGCCATGGGGGTAGACCTCCACC
>JAIUYB010000248.1 GCA_020216625.1 Desulfarculus sp. | reverse complement strand
GGAGTTTTAGGTTGGTTAAAAGCTCGCCCGTTTGTCCAGACCGATTCAAAAAATATTTCGCAACGTCGAAGACCGTGGCCACAGGGCACCTCCTCTCCCCTGTATCCAGGTGAAGGCTTCTATAAATATACCTCAATGGCAACCTTGGGAAGAAGTATATTTCATTGCTGGGAAGCCTAATGCATTAGTTAGGCATGATGATCAATTAGCAACTGGCCGGAGGGAGGCAAGACAACACCCCCGCTTGGCTGTTATAACTGCCCATGAGAACCACCACGGAGGCCCTGGCCCGCCATGCCCACCCTGTCCGTCGCCCTGATCTGTCGCAACGAGGCGGCCAACCTGCCCGCCTGGCTGGTGGCCCTCACTGGCGTGGCGGACCAGATCGTGGCCGTGGACTCCGGCTCCAGCGACGACACCGTGGCCATCCTGGAGGCGGCCGGGGCCCGGGTGGTCCGGCGCGAGTTCACCGGCTACGCCGATCAGCGCAACGCCGCCGCGGCCCTCTGCACCGGCGACTGGATCCTCTGCCTGGACGCCGACGAGCGCCCCGACCCCCAACTCCGGGCCGCGCTCCAGGCCCTGCGCGCCGGACCGGAGCCCTGCCAGGCCGGCTACGAGCTCAACTACCAGGTCTTCTTCTTCGGCCGCCATCTGCGCCATGGCGGGTACGCCGGCGAGCGCCACCTGCGCCTGCACCGACGCGGGGCCGCAACCTGGATCAAACGCGAGGTTCACGAGCGCCTGGAGGTGCGGGGCGAGGTGGGCCGCCTGCCCGGGTTCGTGGAGCACCACTCCTACCAGACCGTGGGGGAATACCTGCGCCGGATGGATGTCTACTCCGCCCAGGCCGCCCGCCAGATGGCCGAGCGGGGCCGCCAGACCAGCGGGTTCTCGGCCTGGGGGCACGCCGCCTGGGCCTTCTTCTCCCGCTATCTCCTGCGCTTGGGCTTCCTGGACGGCTTCGAGGGCTACCTGGCCGCCCGCCTGGAATCCCTCTACACCCTCACCAAGTACGCCCGCCTGCGCGAGTTGAGACGTGGCTTGAAGGATCGCGGCAAATGACTAAAACGGCTAATTTAATCGCCATCATGGTCCTGGCGGTTATGGCCTTTCAGGCCCCGTCGGCGGTCGCCGCCCCGGCCGCCTTCAACCAGGCCCTGGACGACGCCCGCCGCGCCCTGGACCAAAAAGACCCCGCCGGCACCCTGGACTCCCTGCGCCGGGCCACCGCCCTGGCCTGGAACGAGCTGCCTTTCACCGCCTTGAACGTCCACCTCACCGCCGCCCCACCCAGCGGCTACGGCCAGTTCCTCCCCCGGGTGGACAACGTCTACCGCCCCAGCGAGCCCCTGATCCTCTACCTGGAGCCGGTGGGTTTCGCGGTGCGTCACGACCCCAAGACCGGGGTCTATTCCTACAACCTCACCGCCGACTTCAATCTGGTGGACGCCTGGGGCCGGGTGGTGGGCGGCCGCCGCGACTTCGGCCGTTTTGGCGGCGAGAGCCGCAGCTTCCCCGACCGGTTCCCCCTCACCTTCACCTACAGCCTCTCCGGCCTGCCCCCGGGCGACTATCGGGTGGAGACCACCCTGCGCGACCTGATCGGCAAGCAGTCCCACACCGTGGTCACCCCTTTGCGCATCGAGGGACCCTAGGCCGGCGGCTCGGCCTTCAGGAAGGTAATCGCCATGCTCACCTATCCCCAGATCGACCCGGTGGCCCTGCGCCTGGGGCCTTTGGCCATCCGCTGGTACGGCCTGATGTACCTGTTTGGCTTCGTCGCAGCCTATTTCATCGTCCAGCGCCGCCTGGCCAAGACCGCCCCGGCCTACGACGCCGAGCGGGTGCAGGGCTTCATGTTCTGGGCCCTGGCCGGGCTGTTGGTGGGCGCGCGCCTGGGCGAGATCGTCTTCTACCAGTGGACCGACTGGGCGCGTTATCTGGCGGACCCCATCGAGATCATCGCCATCTGGCATGGCGGCATGTCCTTCCATGGCGGGCTGATCGGCGCGGTAACGGCGGCGGTGATCTACCTGCGCCGCCAGAAGCTGCCCATCCTGCCGGCGGCCGACGCCATCACCCTGGCCGCACCCTGGGCCCTGATGTTCGGGCGCATCGGCAACTTCATCAACGGCGAGCTTTTCGGCCGGGTCACGGACCTGCCCTGGGCCATGGTCTTCCCCTACGGCGGGCCGCTGCCCCGCCACCCCTCCCAGCTCTACGAGGCCATCGGCGAGGGTCCGTTGCTCTTTGTGGTTCTCTGGCTGCTGCGTGACCGCCTGCCCACCGGCGGGGTGCTGGCCGTCTTCCTCCTGGGCTACTCCCTGGTGCGCTTTTTGGTGGAGTTCGTGCGCGAGCCCGACGCTTGGCTGGGCTTCCTGGCCCTGGGGCTCACCACCGGCCAGTGGCTCAGCCTGGCCATGGCCGCCGGCGGGACGCTCTACCTGGTCTGGTTGGTCCGCCACCATCAGGCCCCGACCGCCGCCGCCGCCCCGGCCAAGGCCGCCAAACCGGCCCAGGCCGCCCGCCCGGGCCAAGCTCCGGCCAAGGCCAAGCCGGGCAAATCCAAGGTCCGCCAGCGCTAAATCCCGGAGTCGCCGCCGGGAATCCGGGGGGCATCCTTTGCCAAAACGGCGAGATGCCCCGCTCCTGACGCTTTAAGATCAGAAAAGCCGAATCATCTAGTAATTCCAGACGATATTGGCGGCCGCGGGCCGGGTGCGGCCAAGACTGGCTGGCCTCGGACCATCCGCCGGCGGGCCGCCGGCAAGGCGGGGGGATTTTTCTTGCCAATCATTATACCGCACGGTACACTATCCCCAGGTCCGGGGAGGGCCGGGCATGGACAACCGCCAGAACATCATGGACCAGGCCTTGCGCCTCTTCGCCGCCAAAGGCTACGAGGCGGTGGGGGTGGAGCAGATCGCCCGCGCCGCCGGCGTCACCAAGCCCACCCTCTACCACTACTTCGGCTCCAAGGCCGGCCTGTTGGAAGAGCTGTTGCAGGTCAACTTCCTGGCCCTGCTGGCGGCGGTGCGCCCGGCGGCCGCCTACCAGGGCGACCTGCCCCTGACCCTCTACCGCCTGGCCGGGGCCTATTTCGCCTTCGCCAGGCAACACCCGGAATTCTATCGTTTTCAGCTCTCGCTCTGGCTGGGTCCGCTGCAAAGTGAATCCAGCCTGGCGGTGCGCCCCTGGGCCCACCAGCAGCAGACCCTGCTGGTGGAGCTGTTCATCGCCGCCGCGGCCGACCACGGCAACATGAAGGGCCGCCACCAGCGCTACGCCGTCAGCTACCTGGGCCAGGTCAACACCTTCATCGGCCTGGTGCTCAACGGCTTCCTGGAGCCCAGCGACGAGATGGTCTTCAACCTGGTCCATCAGTTCATGCACGGCATCTACTCCTAGGCCGCGCGCGGCGTTGTCCGGCCTTGGGGCCGGTTTTTGTTGGCCATTGAGTATACCGATCGGTACAGAAAGGAGGCCCGCCATGGCCCACTGGACGGATCAGGCCGTCTTCTACCACCTCTACCCCCTGGGCCTGTGCGGCGCGCCCCAGCGCAACGACTTCTCCGCCGCCCCGGTCCCCCGCCTGGACCGCCTCGTCCCCTGGCTGGACCAGGCCCGCGATCTGGGGGCCAACGCCCTCTACCTGGGCCCGGTCCTGGAATCCAGCGCCCACGGCTACGACATCGCCGATTTCTTCCATGTGGACCGCCGCCTGGGCGAGGACCAGACCATGTCCTGGCTGGCCGACCAGGTCCGCGCCCGGGGCCTCAAGCTGGTGATGGAAGGCGTCTTCCACCACGTGGGCCGCGACTTCTGGGCCTTCCGCGACCTCCTGGCCCACGGCCCCGACTCCCGCTTCCGCGACTGGTTCCACCTGGACTTCAGCCGCCAGAGCCCCCTGGGCGACGCCTTCGCCTACCAGACCTGGAACGGCTGCCAGGACCTGGTCAAGCTCAACCTGCAAAACCCCGAGGTGCGCTCCCACCTCTGGGAAGCCGTCAACACCTGGCTGCGCGAATGGGATCCCGACGGCCTGCGCCTGGACGCCGCCGACCACCTGCCCCCGGCCTTTCTCCAGGACCTGGGCCGCCACTGCCGCGACCTCAAGCCCGGCTTTTGGCTCATGGGCGAGGTGGTGGCCGGCGATTACCGCCGCTACCTGGAGCGGGACGGCCTGGACGCGGTCACCAACTACGAGGTCTACAAGGGCCTCTTCTCCAGCCACAACGACGCCAACTACTTCGAGATCGCCTACACCCTGCGCCGCCAGTTCGCCAAACACGGCCTCTGCGAAGGGCGAAATCTCTATTCCTTCGCCGACAATCACGACGTGGACCGCCTGGCCAGCCGCCTGAAGAACCCGGCCCACCTCTACCCGCTCCACTGCCTGCTCTTCACCCTGCCCGGCGTGCCCTCCATCTACTACGGCAGCGAGTTCGGCGTCACCGGGGTCAAGAACCCCACGGATGATTGGCCCCTGCGTCCAGCCCTGGACCTGGCCGCCCTCCAAACCCATCCCCCCCAGCCCGACCTGCCCGCCGCCATCCGCCGCCTGGCCGCCCTGCGCCGCGCCTGCCCGGCCCTGGCCAGCGGCGACTACCGCGAGCTGGCCCTCTCCCACCGCCACCTGGTCTTCTCCCGCCGCTGCCCCGAACAATGGCTGGTCATC
>JAIUYB010000247.1 GCA_020216625.1 Desulfarculus sp. | reverse complement strand
CCTTCTGCAGGAACTCCATCACCGTGGCTTCGTCGGTGCCCACGGTCTCGTCGGCGATCTTGTCGATCAGGTCCGGGACGCCCAGCTCCTTGCCGCGCTTCTCCAGGCCCTCGCGCAGCTCCTCCTTCAGGCTCTTGGGCATCCACACCATGCGCAAAAGGCCGCCGTCGCCGGACAGGTACTTGCGCTGGATGATGTTGTACTTGGAGTGACCCACGAAGCCCGGCGAGGAGGCGCCGCCGCCCATGACACCAGCCAGGGTGGTGAACTTCATGCCGCAGGGGGTCTCCCCGGTGTAGTCACGATGCACGGTCATGACGCCGTTGCAGCCGGGCAACATCGCCGCGATGCACTCGCAGCAGCCGCAGGTGGTCATGGGCTCGTACACGATGGAGTAGAAGTTGTAGCGTTCGATCTTCTGGCGCGAGGCCTTGAAGACGAAGTCGTTGACGCCCTTCCACATGCCCAGCTTGGGATCCAGGCACTCGCCCTTCTCGATGGGCTGGTTGGGTCCGGTGGGGTTGATCTCGAAGCTGGCCTTGCAGTCCATCCAGTTGTAGGCGCCGCAGAGGCCGGTGCGCTCGGGGCTGACCACGCAGACGTGGCTGGGGGCGAAGGACTGGCACAGCGTGCAGGAGTAGTAGATCTCCACGGACTCGTCGGTCATGTTCTCCACGCGGGCGTCGCGGGCCTTGTAGGCGGCGCGGGCCTTCTCGGTGAACTTGTCGACGTCCTCCTTGTTGGTGTACAGGGTGACCTGCACCTTGTCCAGGATGCTGCCGAAGTCCTTGTGGAACATGTCGTGCAGAATCTGGCCGATGTGCTTGAGCTCGAAGCCCTTGTCCACCGCCGGGCGGCCCATGCGGATCCAGGCGATGTCGCGCTGGCCGATGTGCATGACGCCCTGGGCGTAGTTGATCAGGTGGTGGATCTGGCGCTCCAGGATGGGCTCGAAGTCGGGCTGCATCTTGCGCCCGGCCACCTGGACGTAGATGCCCAGGGGCAGCCGGCCGCCCTTGTCGCCCAGGTCGGCCAGGGACTGGCCGATGACGATGATCTTGTTGTCCTCGATGGCGTCCATGTCCGCCATCTCCACCAACTCGGTGGCCTGGGTCTTGCCGCCGCCCATCTCGACAAAGAGGTCGTCCTTGCGGATGCGCTCGCCCTCGAAGGCCGGGCCGTAGGACACCGGCACGTCCACCTTGGTCACGGTGGTCTTCAGGCCGCGGACCTCCACCGATTTCTGCACCATCTCATGATGGCCGACGTTGGCCACCACGTGCTCGTAGGTGCAAACGCCGGTGGGCAGGATCTCGGGAATGTCGGTGTCGGCGATGGTGGGGAAGCCCCAGTTGACGCAGCCGGCGGCGTTGGCCGCCCACTCGGCGTTGACCTCGCCCAGGGCGTTGACGAAGGCGAAGATGCGGTCCTTGTTGTAGAGCAGCATCTTCTTGTAGTCGCCGGGGCGCACGCCGCCGAAGGCCATGGCCGCGCGGTTGGCGAAGCCCAGGGCGAAGACCGCGGCGCTGATGTCCGGACCAAAGGGCACCAGGCGGGTGTTCCAGCCCACCTGCACCCCGGCCTCGATCAGCTGCTCGGTGAAGGTGGTGCCGGCCTGGTTGGCGCACATGAACACGTAGAGGTTCCGGCGCTGATACTCCTCGGCGATCTCCTTGGCCAGCTCCGGGGTGGGGGCGGCGCCGACGATGGCGGCGAAGCCCGGGGCGGAGCCGTCCACGAACTCGACGCCGCGCTTACGGAAGATGGTGTCCTCGGCCGCGCCGAGCCAAATCTTGCCGTTCTCGACGTCGCACTCCTCGGAGGTGTGGTAGAAGCCGGGGTCGTCCACGTAGCGGATGGCCTCGACGATCTCCTCGGCGAACAGGGCGGCCATGCCGGCGTCCAGCAGGGGGCCCAGGTAGGGCAGGTGGTTGAAGTTCTTCACGTGGGGCGGCAGCAGCTTGCGGGCCACGTCCATGCCCTTCTTGGCGTCGCCCAGGTTCTTGATCGGGATGCCCAGCAGCGAGTAGATGATGGGCAGGTAGTAGGCGGTGTTGGGGAACTCAAGCTTCTGCTCGGGGCCGTATTGCTCCAGCGCCCGCTTGTAGATGCCCTCGGCCTTGCTGACGATATTGTAGGCGCCCTGGATGGCGGCGAAAGCGACTAATTTGGACATTAGGTACGGTCCTCCTTTCTAGAAGGCGATGCTCGCCAGCCCTTAGGCGGCGTCCAGCTTCTGCCGGTCGGCCATGTCCATCAGCACGCGCTCCTTGGCCTTGTCCAGGCCCAGGGCCTTGCGCTTCTTGTCGATGTGGGCGATCATCCGGTGCGCCATCTCGTAGGGGTCTTCCACCAGATCCCACTTGCCGCCGTAGATGCCCTCCAACTCCTCGAACAGGTGCTTCTGGAAGCGCGGCGCGCCGCTCACCGGCAGGGTCACGCCAAACAGGGTGTAGACGCCGCTGGCCACGAAGTACTGGCCGATGCTGATCGCCTTCTCGCTCATCCACTCCGGCGCGCAGCCGGCCGCGGGCAGGTCGCTGATGTCCTTGCCCAGGCCGCCGGCCTTGACCACCTGGGTGGCGGCCATCAGGATGCGGCTGTTGTCCACGCAGGAGCCCATGTGCAGCACCGGCGGGATGCCCACCGTCTCGCAGACCTCGGCCAGGCCGGGGCCGCAGTAGACCTTGGCCGCCTCCGGGGTCAGCAGGCCGGCCTTGCCGCAGGCCATGGCGTTGCAGCCGGTGGTCAGGACGATGACGTCGTTCTTCAGCAGCTCCTTGACCACGATCAGGTGGGCGGAGTCGTGCATGGTCCGCGCGTTGTTGCAGCCCACCACGCCGCCGATGCCCCGGATGCGGCCGTTGATGATGTTGTCGTTCAGCGGCCAGTAGGAGCCGCGGAAGGTGCCGCCCAGGTGGTAGTTGATGGCCTCGTAGCTGAAGCCCACCACCATCTTTTCCTTGGCGGTGGGGATCAGGGGCATGGCCTTGCGGTTGGTGTAGTTGTCGATGGCGGCCTTGACGATCTTCTTGGCGTCCTCGAGCGCGTTGTGCTCGTCGAACTCGATGTGCAGGGTATCGCCGGACTCGATCATGGCCCGCGGGTTGGTGGTGATGACCTTGGTGTGGTAGCACATGGCCAGGTTGGCCAGGTTCTCCATGATGCACTGCACGTCCACCACCATGGCGTCCACCGCGCCGGTGACGATGGCCAGCTCCTGCTGGAGGTAGTTGCCGGCGATGGGCAGGCCGTGGCGCACCAGGATCTCGTTGGCGGTGCAGCACATGCCGGCCAGGACGATGCCCTTGGCGCCCTTGGTGGCGGCGTAGGAGAGCATCTCCGGATCCTGGCTGGCCACCACGATCATCTCGCTCAGCAGCGGCTCGTGGCCGTGGACGATGATGTTGACGTGGTCGGCCTTCAGCACGCCCAGGTTGATCTCGCCCTGGATGGGATACGGCGTGCCGAACATGACGTCCTGGAGGTCGGTGGCGATCATGGAGCCGGCCCAGCCGTCGGCCAGGGCGGCGCGCGAGCACTGCTTGACGATGTTGTGGTAGTCCTGATCCACGCCCATGTGGGTGCGGTGCATGATCTCCACGATCTCGCGGTCGATGCCGCGCGGGATCACGTCCAGCTTCTTCCACAGCTCGTAGCGGGCCTCGGGGGCGCGCTTGGCGTAGTAGATCTCGCCGTCCTGCTGGCCCCACTGGCCCAGGGCCTTCACGCCAACTTCTTCGGCGATTTCGTAGATGTCGCGCTCCTTCTCCTCGCCGTCCACCACGATGGTGGTGGCCACGCCGAAGTCGGGGGCGATCTCAAGCAGCTTCTCGGCGTCCTTGATGCCGTAGTCGTGGGTCTCCTTGCGGGCGGCGGCCAGGAAGACCTCGGCCACGCCGCGGCCGTGGTCGGAGTGGGCGGCGGCGCCGGCGGCGACCATGCGGGCGAAGTTGCGCGCGGCGATGGTCTCCGGAGTGGCCCCGCACAGGCCCTTGCGGTCGTCCTTGCCCTCGGTCTGCTTCTTGGTCAGAGGCAGGCGGCAGGGGCCCTGGGCGCAGTTCTTGCAGCAGGTGCCCTGCTCGCCGATGTTGCAGGGTTTCATGGTCAGGGCGCGGTCGAAGATGGTCTCGCAACCATCGGCCGCGGCCTTTTTCAGCATTTCGACGGTGGCGATATCGACGGTGACTTCCTTGGGATCCACCGCCTTGGCCTTCGCCTCAGCCTTGGCCTTGATCTCTTCTGCCGACATCAGAGGTTCCTCCTCTAAATTTGGGGTTGGCTGGGACCCCCTCTCCTAATACTTCGACGCCGGATTCAGGCCGGCGTTGGTTGCCTCGAACAGGGGCTATTTCAGATAGCCGGGACCACGGAGCGACCAGCGCTCCAGGGACTTGTAGATGTACAGAGCGTCGGGTCCGGCCACGCCGGGCTCGCGGTCCTTGCCGGCCACCACGCCCTCGGGCAGGCCGGTGGGCTGGCAGGCGGCCTTCTCGGCCAGGTGCTTCAGGCGCTCCTCGGCCCGCTTGCGGCGCAGCTCGTTGAGCTCGGCCATCTCCTTGGCCTTGGCTTCTTCCTTGGCCTTGGCGGCGGCGGCCTCGGCGGCCTTGGCCTCGGCGGCGGCCTTGGCCTTGGCTTCGGCCTCGGCCTTGGCCTTGGCCTCGGCGGTGGCCTGGGCGGCGGCCTC
>JAIUYB010000246.1 GCA_020216625.1 Desulfarculus sp. | reverse complement strand
TGGGGCGGGAGACCATGGCCGACCTGGACGAGGACCTGCGCGAGAAAGTCCTGCTGGGCCTGGTGGACGGACTCAAGGATCCCTCGCCCGCGGTGCGCACCGAGAGTTTGAAGGGGCTGGCCCGCCTGGGCGATGCCGGGGCGGTCTACGCCGTGCTGGAGGCGGCCCGCGACAACCGCGATCCCGAACAGGTCCCGGTCATGTGCGACACCTTGGTCGCCATTGGCGCCTGGCAACCGCTCTTGGCCGCGGCCCAGGATCCCGACCCCCGGGTGGCGGAGCTGGCGGTGATGGTGCTGGACCGCCTGGACCCCGTGGCCTCCCAGGGGGCCCTGCTCAAGGCCCTGGCCCATCCCCAACCCCAGGTCAGGGGCCGAGCGGCCATGGTCCTGGGCCACCGGGGCGACCATGGGGTAGCCGCGGCCCTGACCGGACTGTTGACCGATCCCGACCCGCAGGTCTGCCAACAGGCGCTCAACGCCCTGGGCCAATGTGGTGGCAGCGAATCGGCCGAACCGGTGGCCGCCCTTTTGGATCATCCCGAGATGGAACTGGCCGAACAAGCCCTGCGGGTGCTGCTGGGTCTGGATCCCCAGGTGGTGGAGCCCCTGCTTTTGGCCGGTCTGAACGAGGACGACCCTCGTAAGCGTCTGCTCTGCCTGAAGGGATTGGGCCAGATCGATCCCCAACGACACTGGCCTCGGTTGGTCGCGCTGCTGTCTGACGATGACACCGCGGTGCGAGTGGCGGCGGTGGAGGCCCTGACCCGGATTCCGGCCCCCGCGATCTGGGAAAACCTGGCCCGGGTCTTGGAGGACCCCTCCCCCGCCACCCGCCTGGCCCTGGTCAAGGGCCTGGCCAGCCAGGATACGCCCCAGGCCCGGGGCTTGCTGCGTCTGGTGGTGGAGGACCCCGAGCTGCAGGTGCGTCTGGAGGCGGTGGCCTGCCTGGGGCGTTTCCGCGACCGTCAGGCCGCCCCCAGCCTGGTGGCCCTGCTGGCCCACGGTCCCAACCGCCAGCGCATCGCCGCCGCCCGGGCCCTGGGCTCCCTGCGGGCCGAGGAGGCCAACGACGCCCTGCTCGAGCTCTTGGCCGATTCCGACCACCAGGTGCGGGCGGCCGCGGTCAAGGCCCTGCAACAAATCGCCGGCGGATGGGAATGATCGGCCAGGATGGGTTAGGGGTTGCGAAATCCGCCTTTAGCCAGCATCATTGTCACCCATGACTCAACGCGACTCTTTCCGGGCTCCGCCCGCTGGTCCTGGTCGATGTCCAAGAAAACCCGCATCTTGTTGGTCGATGACTCCCAGACGATCCTCAACCTCCTGGGTTTGGTTCTCCGGCAGCTCGGCTATGAGGTAACCACCGCCCGCGACGGCCTGGAGGCTCTGGAAAAGGCCTCGCGCCAGCCCTTGGACCTGATCATCACCGACCTCAACATGCCCCGCATGGATGGTCTGGCCTTCATCGCCAAATGGCGGGCTGGCGAAGCCGGGCGGCGCACCCCCATCATCATGCTCTCCACCGAGGCCCAGCCGCACGACCGCAAGGCGGCCCTGGACCAAGGCGCGGACTTGTACATGGTCAAGCCGGTTTCCACCTCCGACCTGGCCAAGGCGTTGGAATCGCTGCTATCATGAAGTAAGGTTCTCCATCCGGCATCTTGGGACAACCAACGCCGGATCGCGGGCCGGGATCGTCGCGTCAGCCTCCCGGCTCATGCCGGCGCCATGAATCGCCCATCACCGGCCGGGCCCCGGGCTGGCGAGAAAAGACGGTGGCGATGTCCAAGCTTGCCCCCAGCTCCCACCACCGGCGGCGCTGGCTCTGGGCGGTCCTGGTCCTGGTGCCCACGCCGGCCTGGGCCGGCCTGCCCGCTCCCTCCCCGCTGTCCTCTTCCGGTTTCGAACCAGCTTGGCTCCTGGTTGGCCTGGCCGGAGCCCTTTGGCTTGGCCTCCAGGGGGACCAAGACCTGGAGCAGCTCTGGCGCATCGTCCAAGTCAGCCGCAACAAGCTCAAGGCCATCTTCGACGCCATCAGCGACCCCATCTGCTCGCTCACGCCCCAGCTTAGGGTGGAGTCGGTCAACCTGGCCCTGGCCCGCCGCACCGGGCGGCACCCCCGCGAACTGGTGGGGCTGACCGGCAACCAGCTCCTGGCCTTGACCAAGGTGCCCGAAAGCCTGTGCCCAGAGGTGATTGACCTGGCATTGCAAGGGTTTGCCTCCAACCTCCCTCGACAGCGCCTGTTCGAGATTCCTGGCGAGGACGGCCCCCTGTTTTTCGACGTGACCCTGACCCCGGTGCCGGGCGAGGATGGCGCGGTCTCCCTGGTCATCTTCCAGGTGCGCGACGTGACCGCCCTGAAGCGCATGGAGCAGACCATCCGGGAATACAGCCAATCCCTGGAGGAGATGGTGGCCCAGCGCACCGCCGATCTGCTGGCCGCCCAGGAGGAGCTGCGCCGCGACCGGCAGCTCCTGGCCGAGGCCAACGCCGAACTTCGCCGCCTGGAGACCTTGCGCCACGACCTGACCAACATGGTGGTCCATGACATGAAGGGCCCCTTGGCTGAGGTCATGGGCAACCTGGATCTGCTGGGCTACGACCCCCTGAGCCCAAGCCAGCGGGAGGCCCTGGACTTGGCCACCATGGCGGCCGACGACCTGCTGCGCATGATCATGAACCTGTTGGACATCGACCGCCTGGAAGAGGGCCGCCTGCGTGTGCGCCGCCAGGCCACGGACTTCGCCGCCCTGGCCCAGGGGGTGCTGGACCGTTTCCAGACCCTGCTGCGCCTGAAGCAAATGAGGGCTGAGATCGCGGCGGAGCCGACCTTGCGGGTGGACCTGGACCCGGACCTGATGCGCCGGGTCCTGCAGAATCTTTTGACCAACGCCTTGAATCACACCCCCGAGGGCGGGAGCATCGTGCTGGGGGCGCGAACGGGCGGTGATGAGGCGGGCGCTGGCAGCCTGATCTGGGTGTCCGATAGCGGCCGTGGCATCCCGGAACAACTGAAGGAACGCATCTTCCAAAAGTTCGTCCAGGGGCAACAGGCCCACGGCCCCCGCACCAGCACCGGCCTGGGATTGACCTTCTGCAAGATGGCGGTGGAAGCCCACGGCGGCCGGATCTGGTTCGAGAGCCGCGAAGGCGGCGGGACCACCTTTTTCATCTGGCTGCCGGAGTCGGAGCCCGGGCGGGAGCGGCCCAACGGAGCCTAGGGCCGAGGCAGGGCCCGGGGGACTGGTTGGGGCGGGGTCTCCCGCTTGGTCGCTTTCGCGCGCCTTCCGCCCTTGGCCCGGCCCAGCACCATGGCCTGCAGCTCCCCCGCCAGGCCGGACATCTGCCGGGCCCGCTCCTGCAACCCCCGGCTGAGGTCGGCGCTTTCCTGGGCCTGGCCGGCGTTGGCCTGCACCGCGTTGTCCAGGCTGGCCACCGCCCGGGTCACCTGGTCGGTGCCGGTGGCCTGCTCCTGGGCCGCGTCGGCCAACCCCTGGACCAACCCGGCCATCTCTTGGTTGTGCCTGGCCGCCTCCTGGAAGGTTTCGCCGGTGCGCCGGACCAGCTCCACCCCGCGGTTGATCTCCTCCTGGGATTGCGCCAACAGGCCCTGGGTGTCTCCCGCGGCCTGGGCCGCGCGCTGGGCCAGGCTGCGCACCTCCTCGGCCACCACCGCGAAACCAGCCCCCGCCTCCCCCGCCCGGGCCGCCTCCACCGCCGCGTTCAGAGCCAGCAGGTTGGTCTGAAAAGCGATTTCGTCGATGGCTCGGACGATGCGGGCGGTCTGGTCGCCGGTGGACTTGATCCGCTCCATGGCCTCCACCGCCTGGTTCATCATTTTTTCGGCCTGGGCCAGGGCGGCTTCCGCCATTTGGCGCGAGTCAGAGACCTGGCGGGTGCGTTCGGCGTTGTTTCGGCCTTGGCCCGCGATCTGCTCCAGGGCGGCCGAGGCCTGCTCCAGGTCCGCCGCCTGCCGGCTGGCCTGGCTGGCCAGGTCGCGGCTGCATCCCCCCAGCTGCCTGGCGGCCTGGTCCACGGCTTGGGTGGTGCCGCCCAGGTCCGCCGCCATCCGGCCCAGAGCCCGGGCGATGGCTCCGGCGGTGAGCAGGCTCACCCCGGTGATCAGCAGCACCAACAGCCCGGCCGCGCCCCATCCCAGCCAGATTTCGCGCCAGGCCCGGGACAGGGCCTGGCTCTGGTCCAAAGGCAGGACCATCACCGCCGCCACCCGGTCCTGGTAGTCCTTGAGACCGGCCAGGTAGACCAGCAGGTCGCGCCCCTCCCGACGCAACCGCAGCCAATCCGGACGCCCATTCTCCAGCACCCGCTTCAGGCCCGGCTCCGCCTCCGCCCCCAGGGCCAGGTCCACCGTCTTGGCCCAGGACTCGAGGCCGCCCTTGCCGTCCGGGGCCATCACCACCAAATCGAATCCCTGCTGGGCCTTGATCTCTCGCAACAGGGCGTCATCCAGGGCCGCGCCGAACTCCACGCTGCCCAGATGCTGGCCACCGTCGGCCACCGGGGCCACCCCCCGAATGCCGGCCCCACCCACTCCCACCTCCAGACCCACCACTGGCTGGTGGTCGCGGTTGACCCGCACCACCGTGCCGCGGAAGGAGGACAAATCGTCGCCGTGCTGGGCGGGCAGGTGGGCCCGATAAAGACTGGTGGCCGGCGGCAGATG
>JAIUYB010000245.1 GCA_020216625.1 Desulfarculus sp. | reverse complement strand
GAGGAGTTCGCGGTGATCCTGCCGGCCAGCGACCTGGAGGGAGCCCGCCTGGTGGCCGAGAGGGTGCGCGCCGGCATGGAGCGGGGGCTTTTTCGCGAAACCTCGGCCGCGACGGCCGAGGTCACCCTCAGCCTGGGCGTGGCCCGGCTGCGCGATGACGAAGACGCCCACGGCCTGGTGGCTCGGGCCGACCTGGCCCTGTACCGCGCCAAGGCCGCCGGCAAAAACCAGGTGGAGCTGGCCGACTAGCTAGGGCAGCGGCAGGACGTAGGCCAGCATCATCCAGAAGTGACAGAAGCTGCCGGCCAGGACGAAGAGGTGCCAGATCTCGTGGAAACCGAAGCGTCCGGGCCAGGGATCGGGGCGCTTGAGGGCGTAGATCACCGCGCCGCCGGAGTAGCACAGACCACCCAGGCCCAGCCAGATCAGGCCGCCCAGGGGCAGGCTGTGCCAGAGGGGCGAGATGGCGGTGAGGGCGGCCCAGCCCAGGAGCAGATAGACGGCGGTGGAAAGCCAGCGCGGAGCCTCCAGCCAGAAGAGCTTCATCAGGATGCCCATGAGCGCCACCCCCCAGACCGCGCCGAAGAGCGACCAGCCCCAGGCCCCGCGCAGGGGCACCAGGCAGAGGGGGGTGTAGGTGCCGGCGATGAGCAGGAAGATCATCACGTGGTCCAGGCGGCGCATGAGGCGGGTGCCGCGCTCGCTCAAGCGCAGGCTGTGGTAAAGGCCGCTGGAGGTGTAGAGCAGGACCATGGCCGCGCCATAGACCGAGAAGGAGACCACGTGCCAGGCGCTGGCGTAGAGCGCGGCCAGGGTGACCAAGAGGGTCAGACCCAGGGCCGCGGCCAGGGCCCCGGCCAGGTGGGAGACGGCGCTGAAGGGATCTTTCATGCAGGCGAACATGTTTCACCGACCCGGGCAAGAGGTTTGGTGTGACTATACCCCGGCCGGCGGGGCGAAACCAGACGCGCAAGGGAACAGGCGGCGGGTGGATTGGCGAAATTCGGCCCTGGGGGTGGGAAAAGGCCGCCGCGGGCCCATAATTGGGGCATGTCCGACCGCGCCCAAGCCACCCTGCTTCTGATCCTGGCCGCCGTGCTCTGGAGCTCGGGCGGCCTTTTGATCAAGCTGGTGGACTGGACGCCCCTGGCCATCGCCGGCGCGCGCAGCGCCGTGGCCGGGATCTTCGTGGCCCTGTTGCTGCGCGGACGACTGGGGGTGGACTTAAGCCGGCCGCAGCTCGTCGCCAGCCTGGCCTACGCCGGGGCGGTGATCAGCTTCGTGACCGCCACCAAGCTGACCACCGCCGCCAACGCCATCCTGCTGCAATACACCAGCCCGCTCTACGCCGCGCTGTTGGCGCCGCGCCTTTTGGGCGAGCCCACCCGGCGCGCCGACTGGTTCTTCATCGCCCTGGCGCTCATCGGCATGGGCCTGTTCTTCGGCGACCAATTGAGCCCCCAGGGCCTGGGCGGCAACCTGCTGGCGCTGTTCAGCGGCCTGTGCGTGGCGTTGTTGGCCCTGGCCCTGCGCCGGGCCGGCCCGGCGTCCTCCAGCCCCATCGCCCTGGGCAACTTCCTGGCCGCGCTGATCTGCCTGCCCTTCGTCCTGACCGCGCCTTGGCCGGGCTGGGAGGCCTTGGGCATCATCGCCGCCCTGGGGGTGGTCCAGCTGGGCCTGCCCTACTATCTGTAGTCCCTGGCCGCGCGCCGGGCCTCAGCCCTGGAGGTGACCCTGATCCCGGTGCTGGAGCCGGTCTTGAACCCGCTGTGGGTGGCCATCTTTCTGGGCGAGCTCCCGGGCTGGTGGTCCATGGTGGGCGGGGTGGTGGTGCTGGGGGCGGTGACGGCCTGGGGGCTGCTGCGGGCCCGGGCCCGGGTGCGGGTGGCCTGAGGGGGCGGTCCAAGTTTACGTGCCTCCCCCTCAGATTGTTAAAGTGCACCCTCGCTGCGCTCGCCGTGCAATGGTCTCCTTGCGGAAACAAAGGCCGGTTTTTGTCGCTGGCGCAGCTAGCTTTCAATCATTTCCACGATGAGATTGCGGGTGCGGGTCACCAGCCCCGTCCTTGACACCGCCAAACCCAGCGTATAGTTTAGGGCCAATCGGTAAGCACTATCCCTTAGGAGAGGGGGATTCGTAATGATTTCCATAGAACAGATCGTGGCCCGGGAGATTCTCGATTCGCGCGGCAACCCCACCGTGGAGTGCGACGTCCTGCTGGAGGACGGCAGCCTGGGCACCGCCGCGGTGCCCAGCGGGGCCAGCACCGGGGAACACGAGGCCCTGGAGCTGCGCGACGGCGACAAGAGCCGCTACCTGGGCAAGGGCGTGCGCAAGGCGGTGCTGAACATCGAGGAGGTCATCGCCCCGGAGCTGACCGGCCTGGACGGCCTGGACCAGGTGCTGATCGACCAGACCATGATCGACCTGGACGGCACCGCCAACAAGTCCAAGCTGGGGGCCAACGCCATCCTGGGGGTGTCCATGGCCGTGGCCCGGGCGGCGGCCAACGCCCTGTTGATCCCGCTGTTCCGCTACCTGGGCGGGGCCTACGCCCGGGTGCTGCCCATGCCGATGATGAACATCCTGAACGGCGGGGCCCACGCCCCCAACAACGTTGACATCCAGGAGTTCATGATCGTGCCGGTGGGGGCCGAGAACTTCGGCGAGGCCCTGCGCATGGGCGCGGAGGTCTTCCACACCCTGAAGAAGGTGCTCAGCGACCGCGGACTGGTCACCAGCGTGGGCGACGAGGGCGGCTTCGCCCCCAACCTGGCCGACAACGACGAGGCCATCCAGGTGATCCTGACCGCCATCGAGAAAGCCGGCTACATCCCGGGCGAGCACATCTCCCTGGCCCTGGACAGCGCCGCCAGCGAGTTCTACAAGGACGGGCAGTACGTCTTCCACAAGAGCGACGGCAGCCGCCGCAGCGCCGGGGAGCTGGTGGAGTTCTACGCCAACTGGGTGGACAAGTACCCCATCGTCAGCATCGAGGACGGCCTGGCCGAGGACGACTGGGAGGGTTGGAAGCTGATCACCGACCGCCTGGGCGACCGGGTGCAGTTGGTGGGCGACGACCTGTTTGTGACCAACACCGAGCGCCTGGCCCAAGGCATCGAGCAGGGAGCGGCCAACGCCATCCTGATCAAGCTAAACCAGATCGGCAGTGTCACCGAGACCTTGGCCTGCATCGACCTGGCCCGGCGCAACGCCTTCAACCAGGTGGCCAGCCACCGCTCCGGCGAGACCGAGGACACCTTCATCGCCGACCTGGCGGTGGCGGTGGGCAGCGGCCAGATCAAGACCGGCAGCCTCTGCCGCTCCGAGCGCATCTGCAAGTACAACCGCCTGCTGCGCATCGAGGAGGAGCTGGGCGACACCGCGTTGTTGGCCAAGCCCTTCTGAGCCCGTCGAAACGCGACACCGGCCCCGCCGCACCAGGCGGGGCCGTTTTTTTGCGGCGGACCGCTCCGGCCGCCCAAGCGGCGGCAACCTGGAAAAGCTTGACAGATTGGCCCCATACAGGATAGCCTCGGGCAGACTCCAACCCTGGTCCGGGAGGATGAGGTGAAGGCTGTGGGCATGAGAATCGCTGTCGGCTGTCTGCTGGCCCTGACGCTTGTGGCCGGCGGTTGCGCCTACACCACGGTTACGGCCAGGGAGCGGATTCCCAAGCCCGGTCCGGCGCAGCAGGTGGGGCTCGCGGCGGTGATGCCGCCGGTGAACGACCGCCGCGAGTGGCCGCCGGTGGCCACCGAGCAGCCGATCCCCAACGTGCGCATCTTCGCCCCGGAGATCACCCAACAACTGCGCCAGGACCTGCTGGCCAGCGGCTTGTTCGCCGCCCTGCCCGCCCCCGCCTCTCCCGCGGCCAAGGACGTCAAATCAGAGTTGCGCCTCAAGGTCAACAACTTCGTCATCAACAACCAGGGCACCAATGCCTGGATCATCCCCCACCTGCTCATCGACGGCGTGGCGCTGCCGGTCTTCACCGTCACCAACATCTACAGCAAGGGCATGGTGGACCTGGGCGGCTACCTCACCCCCAGCACCCGCATCGGGGTCAACCTCCACGTCGACCTGGAATACGACGAGGGCCCGCCCGCGCCGCTGATCAAGCGCTCCTACGTCATCCGGGTGGAAATGGAGCGGGTCAGCGAGCGCGAGCTGCTCAACCAGATGCGCGACTACGCCACCTGGGGCAGCCAGGCCAGCCGCGAATACGGCCACAAGGCCCTGCAGGAGCTGGCCCGCACCATCGCCGCCGATCCCAACTGGAAGCACCTGTCCACCCTGCGGCGGCTGGTGGCCGCCGCGCAGGCGGTCAAGTCCGGTCTGCCCCTGGGCCAGCAGGTGGCGGCGGCCGAGGAGGCCCTCAAGCTGGTCTCCGCGCCGCTGACCATGACCGAGGAGGAGGTGAAGATCCTGCGCGACGGCTATCTGGACGCCAAGGCCCGGGCCACCATCGTCAACGATCTGCGCGCCACCTGGCTGGGCCTGCCCGGTCCCAAGGACCTCTCGGCCGAGCAGTCGGTCAGCCCCGAGGAAGCCGAGGCCTTCTTTGACGACCCCAGGTTGCCGCTCTACCAGATGCAGTCCAATTTCGCGCAGCGGGCCATCGCCCTGGCGGTGCGGATCCTGACCCCGGTGGAGCCCACCCCCAAGGAGCCGGGCGGCCGCGCGGGCGAGGTGGTCAGCCTGCCCCCGGGTCCCAGGCC
>JAIUYB010000244.1 GCA_020216625.1 Desulfarculus sp. | reverse complement strand
ATCTGTCCGCTCCGGGCCGCCTGGCGGCGATCAAGCGCGGGGCCCACCGCGCCCTGCAGGGCCAGTTCTACATCGACTGCTACCACCTGGGCCCGGCCGAGTTGGACCGCGCCCTGGGGATCATCGACCGCTTTCGTCCCAGGGTCCTGGTGGCCTTCACCTCCGCCGCCCTGATCCTGGCCCGCCACGCGGCCCGGCGCGGCTGGCGGCCCCCCGCCTCCTTGCAAAGCCTCATCACCGGGGCCGAGGGTGTGAGCGACCCGGACCGCCGTCGCTTGGAGGAGGCTTTCGCCTGTCCGGTCTACCAGACCTACGGCAGCCGCGAGTTCATGCTCATCGCCAGCGAGTGCCCGGCGCGCCATGGCCTGCACCTGTCGGCCGAGAACCTCATGGTGGAGGTGCTGGACGGCCAAAACCAGCCCTGCCCTCCGGGCCAAGCCGGGCGGGTGGTCATCACCGATCTGCACAACCACGCCCAGCCCTTCATCCGCTATCAGAACGACGACCTGGCGACGCCGTCTAATCGCGTCTGCCCCTGTGGCCGGGGCCTGCCGCTGCTGGAGCGGATCGAGGGGCGCCTGATGGACCTATTGCGCGCCCCAGACGGCCGCGAGTTGACCGGGGCGATCCTCCCCCACCTGATGAAGGATTTCCCGGCTATCGCCGCCTATCAGGCCCGCCAGGAGCGCCTGGATCGTCTGGTCCTGAACCTGGTCCTGAACCGCCCCCTTACCGCCGCGGAAAATGACCAGGTGCGCGGCGTCCTGATGAAGGCTCTTCCCGGGGTGGAGGTCGAGATCAAGCCGGTGGAGGAGTTGGAACGGACCGCCTCGGGCAAGGTGCGGGTCACCATCGGCCTCATCCCGGAGGAGTCGTCATGAAGCGCTATCTGGGCGGCTGGTTGGGGAGCTGGCTTCGCCAGTCACTCACGCCCTTGCGCTGGCCCATTGACCGCCCTCCCCTGGTCCTGTTGGCGGTGGCCGACCATTTCGAGCCATTCTGGGGCCATCCCGACCGCGCCACCGCCCTGGAGCGGGTCGAACTCTGGGAGCGAAGCCTGCCGGAGATGTGCAGGGGCATCGCGGACGAGTCCGGCCGCCCGCCCCAACACACCTTTTTCTATCCCCTGGAGGATTACGACCCCGAAATCCTGGACCGTCTGGCCGGGTTGCGGCAACGCGGCCTGGGCGATGTCGAGGTCCATTTGCACCACCAGGGAGACACCTCCCAGGGCCTGTCCCTGCGCCTGCTGGAATTCGTCGCCACCCTGCACACCCGCCACGGCCTGCTGCGCGTGGACCCCGCCACCGGCCGGCCCACCTACGGATTCATCCATGGCAACTGGGCCCTGGACAACAGCCTGCCCGGCGGAGCCTGGTGCGGCGTCAATGACGAGCTGCGGGTGTTGTCGCAAACCGGGTGCTATGCCGACTTCACCCTGCCGTCCTATCCCAGTCCGGCCCAGACCCACACCATTAACTCCATCTACTACGCCATCGACGACCCTCTGCGCCCCAAGAGCCACGACCGCGGCCGCCCGGCGGCGGTGGGCCAGCCCCCCTCGGGCGACCTGCTCCTGGTGCAGGGGGTGCTGACTCTGGACTGGCGCCGACGCAAGCACGGGATCCTGCCCCGGGTGGACAACTCGGACCTGAGCTGGTCCCGGCCGCCCGCGCTGGAGAGGCTGCCGTTGTGGCTGCGCTTCGCGCCGGTGGTCAAGGGGGCCGAACAGGTGCGTTTCATCAAGCTGTCTTGTCATGGCGCGCCGGAGGCCAATCATCCGGCCTTGTTGGGCCCCCAAGCCCGTCAGTTTTATCTCGGCCTGCTGCGCCTGGCCTCCCTGGGTCATTTCCGGCTGCGTTTCGTGACCTGCTGGGAAATGGTCCAGGCCATCCACGCCCTGGAGCGCGGCGAGGAGTTGATTTGATGCCCTGTCGTTGGCTGATCGCCTTGCTGTTGGTCACCGGCCTGACCGCGCCCCTGGCGACGGTCGCCGCCCCAGTGCCCGGCGGCGCGGGGGAGGTCCAGCCCAGCTCGCGCACGACCGCCTTGCCGAGCCACCCCTGCCTGCTGTTGGAAAAGCCCGATCTGGAGCGCCTGGGCCAGGCGGTCAATCTCCAGGCTTGGCAATGGCGGATTCTGCACAACTGGGCCCTGGCCCCGGCGCGTCGAGAGCAAGCCCCGGGCGACGGTCCGGGCCTGGCCCTTGTCGCCTACCTTATACGCGCCGCCAATCCAGACCAGGCCCGCTCCCTGGGACGTCTGGCGGCGGGCTGCGCCCAGCGGATGGCCCGTGGCGGTCGGGTCCAGGAGGTCACGGCCAACACCCTGCGCGACCCTCAGCCCAGCCTCCAGGCCGGCTCCCTGGCTCTGCCACCGGGTTATGACCTGGTGGGCCATCCCGATGGCGGAAGCTGGCGGCTGCATCGCATGGGCGCGCAGGTGCTGACCATCGAGCCAGGCGGACCTCCCCTGACCAGCGTCTTCCGTCCCGGCGATGCTTATCTTCTGCTGACCGGAGACCTGGACCTGGCCGAGCAGTGGGTCAACGACGTGGCCCTGACCCTGGATTGGGCCTGGGACCACTTCACCCCCGATGAGCGCCAGAGCCTGGCCGCCTGGCTGGTGGCCCAGGCCCGAGTGTTCGCCGATCGCCCGGTCAGCGGTCTGGACACCGCCAGCGTGCAGATCACCCATCTCACCGCCTTGGCCGGCCTGGCCGCCCGTGGGCTGCATCCCCAGGCCGAGGCGTTGGTCCAGCGGGCGCGAGTCGAGCTCTGGGAAGGTCGTCTGCTGCCTTGCCTGGTCAATCTTGGCGCGGGCGGGGCCTGGTTCGAGGGCGCCAACGCCGGTTCCCGCGCCGGGTTGGGTTTGGTGCAGACCCTGGCCCTGTTCCAATCCGCCCTGTCCCAGAACTACTGGAACGCCGCCCCCTGGCTCAAGGACCGGTTGACCTACTTGACCCAAGCCCAGTTGCCGGGGGCCCAGCTTTCACCACGCGGGTGGTATCGCCAATTGGACCCCGACGGCGACCAGATCTTGGACTCCCAGGACGCCTCTGATTACCACCGCATGCAGATGCTGACCCTGCTGCGCCACCGTCCCCAAGACCCGGCCGCCGGCTACGCCTGGGTCATGGTGCTGGACCGCCAGGCCCCCCGGGTGCTGAACGACCAACGCCTCTACCACGAGATGCTGGCCTTCAACTTCAACCCGCCCCTCACTCCGCTGACGATGGCCCCCCTGCAATACCTGGCTCCGGCCGCGGGAAGAGCCTTCTCGCGCAGCGACTGGTCCGAGCGCGCCACCTGGCTCAGCTTCCACGCCGGGCCGCATTTCGCCCTGCCCCAACATCTGGACCCCCTGGGTTTGGTCATTCACCGCCGGGGCCTGCTCCTGCCTCCGGGCGGGGCCTACGACGGCCCGACCACCTCCCATGCCCAGAACTATGCCGTGCGCAGCCTGGCCCACAACACCATCGCGATCTTCGATCCCCAGGAATACTCATGGTACGACCTGCGCGAGGGTCCCCAACGCAAGGGAATGTACGCCAACGACGGCGGCGCCCGGGCCTTTGCCAAGTTCGATCAACAGGGCAACCCCACCCGCCAGGCCCCATGGACCGCCAGCGGCTACTCCACCGGACCCGCCGCTTGGACCGCGCTCCAGGACTTGTACCAACTGGCCACGATCGAGGCCATGGCGGCGATGCCCCGCTTCACCTACCTGCGCGGCAACGCCACGCCGGCCTACGACGGGTCCACCGCCAAGGCCGCCCGGGTGGTGCGCCACCTGTTCCACCTGCGCGCGGGTGGCTCAGATGACGCCGAGGCGGCCGAGGTGATCGCCCTGGTGGATGATGTCGAGCTGAACCAGACGAGGGCGGCGGTGCGTTTGGTTCTTCACAGCGCCGAGCGGCCGGAGATCAAGGGCGAGATGACCAGCCTCGGGCAAGGTCGTTGGCGGGGTCGCTCCCAGGCGCTAAGGATCGACAACCGGGCTTCGCGCCTGGACGTGCTTTGCCTGCTTCCCGACCAGGCGGTGTTGGGCCTTTTCGGCGAGCCCGGGGCCGACTCCTGGGTCGGCGACCGCAACTGGCCGCCGCGCCCACCGGCCGTGAACCAAGCCCCTTGGCGCATGGAGTTGGAGGCCGACTCCCCCCAGGGCCCGCGCCGAACCATGGTCACCGCCCTGTTGCCGGCCGATTCCGACGCGCCCCCCCCGCCCGGCGTCGCTCCGCTGGCCTCGCCCGATCCCTTGGTGGTGGGCCTGGTGGTGATGGACCCGGCCTGGCCTCGGGTGGTGGCGGTGCGATTGGGTCCGCCTTCGGTTTCGGCCGTGGTGAGCTATCGCTTCCCACCCGGCAACACTCGCCACTTGGTGGCCGGCCTGGCTCCTGGCCAGGCATACCACCTCGAGGTTAGAGATGGCCTGGCTACACTCAAACCGGGCCAGGGGCCGGGTCCGGTTCTGACCAGCAGTCCAGCCGGCAGCCTAGCCTTCCTGCTGCCGGTTCCGGGAGGGGATCGCGGCACGGCCCAAAGGCCATAGCCCAATTGTGGCCAAGATCATTCACATGACGCTTCGAGGGTTGTTGTATCATTATAGAAATCATGACCCCTTCATCGGCCGTGGGGGCCAGGGGCGAATCCGCCAGCCGACGCACCCCGCATCAAGGCGTGGCGCAGGATTAATTTGGAGGTTTTAATGCCTCGCTTGATCAGAAGCAAGCCATTCCAACTCACTTGGCTCCTGGCTTTTTCGCTGCTCCTGGGCCTG
>JAIUYB010000243.1 GCA_020216625.1 Desulfarculus sp. | reverse complement strand
CAGGGACAGCCCCGCCTGGAGGCGGCCCTGGCCCGCCACACCATCGACACCATCGCCATGCTCAAGGACAAGACCCAGGGCAACCTGACCCCGGACGAGGAGCGCCTGATCACCGGCGTGTTGACCGAACTGCGCCTGGCCTTTGTCCAGGCCACCAAATAAGGTCCCCCGGACCGCGTTAAGGATGGCTGCCATGACCTGGATTTCGCGCGACCGATGCGCCGCCGCCTTGCTGGCCCTGATGTTCGGGTTGGCGCTGCTCTTGGCCCCGGCCCCGCCGGCCGCCGCCCAGGCCCGGCCCGATAGCTTCGCCGACCTGGTGGTCCAGGTCTCCCCGGCGGTGGTCAACATCCGCGCCGTCAAGACCGTCAAGCGCGGCCCCATGCCGGACATCTTCCGCTTGCCTGGCCGGGGCGGAGAGCAGGGCGGCGACCAAGGCGGCGACCAGGGCGAGGACCTGCCCGACCTGCACGAGTTCTTCCGCCGCTTCTTCGGCGGCCCCGGCGGCCCCGGCCTGCCCGGCGGCCAGGGCAACAAGGGCGGGGAGTTCAAGCAGCGCTCCCTGGGCAGCGGCGTCTTTGTCGATCCCCAGGGCTACCTGCTGACCAACAACCACGTCATCTCCGAGGCCGACGAGATCGTGGTGGTGATGAAGGACGGCCAGGAGGTCAAGGCCGAGATCGTGGGCCGGGACAAGAAGACCGACCTGGCCCTGCTCAAGATCAAGGCCAAGTCGGAGCTGCCCTTCCTGCCCCTGGGCAATTCCGACCAATTGCGGGTGGGCGACTGGGTCCTGGCGGTGGGCAACCCCTTCGGCCTGGAGAACACCGTCACCGCAGGCATCATCAGCGCCAAGGGCCGCATCATCGGCGCGGGACCCTACGACGACTTCCTCCAAACCGACGCCAGCATCAACCCCGGCAACAGCGGCGGCCCCCTGATCAACCTCAAGGGCGAGGTGGTGGGCATCAACACCGCCATCGTGGCCCAGGGCCAGGGCATCGGCTTCGCCATCCCGGTCAACCTGGCCCGCCAGGTCATGAACCAACTGCGCACCACCGGCAAGGTGACCCGGGGCTGGCTGGGGGTCTACATCCAGCCGGTGACCAAGGAGTTGGCCGAGAAGTTCAAGCTGGAGGGCACCGACGGGGTCCTGGTGGCCGACGTGGTCAAGGACGGCCCGGCCGACAAGGCCGGCATCCAGCGCGGCGACGTGATCGTGGAATTCGAGGGCCGCCCGCTCAAGGACTGGCACTCCCTGCCCCGCCTGGTGGCCGAGACCCCGGTGGGCAAGGAGGTCAAGCTCAAGGTGGTGCGCGAGGGCCGGCCCCGGCCCGTCACCGCCATTGTCGGCGAGCTGAAGGACGAGCAGCCCGAGGCGGCCAAGGCCGAGGAGCCGGCCAAGGTCCAACTGGGCCTGAGCCTGCAGAAGCTCACCCCGGAGCTGGCCCAGCAGTTGGGCCTGCCCAAGACCAGGAAGGGCCTGGTGGTCACCGGGGTCCAGGCCGGAGGGCCGGCCGAGGAGGCCGGGTTGCGCCGGGGCGATGTGATCCTGGAGGCGGCCCAGAAGCCGGTGGACAGCCCGGAGCAGTTCGCCCGCCTGGCCGGCAAGCTCAAGCCCGGCGAGGGCCTACTGCTGTTGATCCAGCGCCAGGAGGCCACCCAGTTCATGGTGATCAAGGCCCCCAAGGAATAAATTCGGCGCGGCTGGCTCCGGGGGACATCCCGGGGTCAGCCGCGCTCCACCCCATCCGCCAGGGCGGGCCGGTATCGCCCACCGGCCCGGCCCTGTCGCCAGCCACGGCGGTTTTGCCGAGATAAGCCATGGAAATCAGCATCTTCGCTCCAGCCAAGGTGAACCTTCACCTGACGGTGCTGGGTCGGCGCGCCGACGGCTACCACGACCTGTTGACCGTGATGCAGCCCCTGGACCTGGGCGACGAGCTGGTGGTCAGCGACCAGGGGCCGGGGCTGGCGTTGACCTGCGACGATCCCGCCTTGGCCGGGGAGGACAACCTGGCCCAGCGCGCGGCCCGGGCCTGGTTCGCCGCCGCCGGCCTGGTTCCGGCCGCCCACATCCGTCTGATCAAACGCATCCCGGTGGCCGCCGGCCTGGGGGGCGGATCCTCGGACGCGGCGGCGGTGCTCCTGGCCTTGAACGCCCTGCACGGCGGGGCCCTGGCCCCGGAGCGGCTGGTGGAGCTGGCCACCGGCCTGGGTGCGGACGTGCCCTTTTTCCTGGGCGGCGAGACGGCCCTGTGCGGCGGGGTGGGGGAGCGGGTGCGGCCCTGGCCGGAGTTCCCGTTATTGGATTATGTGCTGGTGAACCCCGGTTTCGCGGTGTCCACCGCCTGGGCTTTCCATCAGATGGATTTGGCATGGACAAAACAGGGTGGCCGAAATAAAATAAAATGCCTTTCAGGAAGCACGGAGAGTCGGGATTGGCTCTTGGCTAACGACTTGGAGGCTGTCACCCTGACCGCCCATCCGGTGTTGGCCGAGATCAAGACCGTTCTCAGGGGGGCGGGGGCCTGGGGGGCGCTTATGTCCGGCAGCGGCCCAACCGTATTCGGGTTGTTTGGGGGCCCGAAACAGGCGCGGCGGGCGGCGGACCGGCTGAAGAACAGGAGCGGGTGGTGGGTCAGGGCCTGTAGGGGGTTTAGGGCCTGATGCCAATCCCGCGAGGGGGGCTATCGATGGAGGTCACGGAAGTCAGGGTATTCCCCGTGGAGGAGGACCGACTCAAGGCCTACGCCACCATCACCTTCGACAGGTGTTTCCTGGTGCGCGACCTGAAGGTCATCCAAGGCAACAAGGGGCTGTTCGTGGCCATGCCCAGCAAGCGGCGCAAGGACGGCACCTACCAGGACACCGCCCATCCCTTGAATAGCGAGACCCGTCGCATGATCGAGGAGGCGGTCCTGGGCGAATACGACCGGACCTTGGAGCAGGGAGGGGCGCCTCTGGCCAACGAAGGCTAGCTGGCCATAAGGGGACGCCCGCCGGACCTCATGCGGTTCCGGACAACCTGCGGAGCGCGACTGTCGACCGCGAGGGCGGCCGGGCCGGGTTCCGGGGAACCAGTTTTTTCACTGGGGTGTCGTCAAGCGGTAAGACACGGGTCTTTGGAACCCGCATTCGCAGGTTCGAATCCTGCCACCCCAGCCGACCGAGGTCCGCGCCCCGCCCCGGCGCGCGGACCGGGAGCCCGACGCCGCCAGGGCGGCCAGGGACGGGATGCGCCATGTTCAACAAGCTCAAGGTCTTCACCGGCAACTCCAATCCCCTCCTGGCGGAGGAGATTTGCCACTATCTCCACCTGCCGCTGAGCCAGGCCATGGTCCGGCGCTTCAGCGACGGCGAGGTTTTCGTGGAGGTGGGCGAGAACGTGCGCGGGGCGGATGTCTTCGTGATCCAGTCCACCAGCCCGCCGGTCAACGACCACCTGATGGAACTGCTGATCATGATCGACGCCTTCCGGCGCTCCTCGGCCCGGCGCATCACCGCCGTCGTCCCCTATTACGGCTACGCCCGCCAGGACCGCAAGGTGGCCCCCCGAGTGCCGATCACCGCCAAGTTGGTGGCCGACCTGATCACCACCGCCGGCGCGGGCCGGGTGCTGTGCCTGGACCTGCACGCCGGCCAGATCGGCGGCTTCTTCAACATCCCGGTGGACCACCTGTTCGCCTCGCCGGTGATCCTGGACTACCTGCGGCGACATCTGCAGGGCGAGGCGGTGATCGTCAGCCCCGACGCCGGCGGCGTGGAGCGGGCCCGGGCCATCGCGAAAAGGCTCCAGGCCGGCCTGGCCATCATCGACAAACGCCGCGAGATGGCCAACGTGGCCCAGGCCATGAACATCATCGGCGACGTTTCCGGCAAGCTGGCGGTGGTGGTGGACGACATGATCGACACCGCCGGCACCCTGACCGAGGCCGCCCGGGCGCTCACCGACGCCGGCGCGCGCGAGGTCTGGGCCTGCTGCAGCCACGCGGTGCTCTCCGGGCCGGCGGTGGGGCGGATCAAGGACAGCCCCATCACCAAGGTCGTGTCCACCAACACCATCCCTCTTTCGGAGGAGGCGGCGGCCTGCGGCAAGATCGCGGCCCTGTCGGTGGCCCGCCTGCTGGGCGAGGCCATCCGCCGCATCCACATGGAGGACTCGGTAAGCTCGTTGTTTGTATAGCGGCGACCGCCGCCGAGGCCCGCCCCGGCCCCAGGCCGACGGCGGGCATCGGGGAAAAGGTTTGCCTTTTGTGAAAAGCTGCATTATTATGCCCCCACTTGACCGTCCGGCCCGGGGCCGTTCGGGGAGAGGTGATTTCTAAGTAATGGAACAGATCGCACTTTCGGCTAAGCTGCGCGAGGGGACAGGCAAGGGCGTGGCCCGCAAGCTCCGGGCCGCCGGCCAGGTTCCGGCCGTGCTCTATGGCGCGGGCAACCAGCCCCAGCCGCTCACCCTGGATTTGTTGGACCTGGCCAAGGTTCTGCGTAAGGCCGGCGGCGAGAACGCCTTCCTGGCGCTCAGCATCAACGAGGGTCCGGCCCGCATGGCGGTGTTGCACGAGATGCAGCACGACTACCTGGGCAAGAAGGTCGTCCACGTGGACCTGATGGAGGTCAAGGCCGGCCAGGCCCTGACCATGGAGGTGCCCCTGGAGTTCGTGGGCTCCGCCCCGGGAGTCAGCCAGGGCGGGGTGCTGAACCTGGCCTATCACAGCGTCAGGCTGGAGGGCCAGATCAGCGAGCTGCCGGAGGTGGTGCGGGTGGATCTGTCCGGT
>JAIUYB010000242.1 GCA_020216625.1 Desulfarculus sp. | reverse complement strand
AAACTACTTGCCCAGGCCTTGCAGACCGATGGCCTTGAGGACGTTTTGCATGATGATGGTGGTGGTGAGGCTGCCCACGCCGCCGGGCACGGGGGTCATGGCCTTGGCCACTTCCTCCACGTCGGGGGCCACGTCGCCGCAGATGCCCTTGCCGTCGGGGGTGGCGTTGATGCCGGCGTCGATGACCACGGTGCCCGGGGCGATCATCTCTTTTTTGACCAGACCGGCGAATCCGGCCGCCGCCACCACGATCTCGCCGTGCTTGCACTCGGCGGCCAGGTCCACGGTCTTGGTGTGGCAGACGGTGATGGTGGCGTCGCGCTTGATCAAAAGGCTGGCCAGGGGGCGGCCCACGGTGTCGCCACGGCCGACCAGGGTGACCTTCTTGCCGCGCAGGTTGATGCCGGCGCGCTCCATCAGGGCGATGCAGGACAGCGGCGTGGCGGGCACCAGGGCCAGGTGCTCCTGACCGCCCAAGAGGTAGCCGCGGTTGACCGGATGCACGCCATCCACGTCCTTCTTGGGCGAGATGGCCTCCATCACGACTTCCTTCTGGATGTGCTTGGGCAGGGGCAGCTCCACCAGGATGCCGTGGACGCCCGCGTCCATGTTCCAGCCCTGGATCTGGTTCAGCACCGTCTCCTGGCTGGTGTCGGCGGGCATGACCTTCAGCTCCACCGTGATGCCCAGACCGGCGCCGACCTTCTCCTTGGACTGGGCGTAGACCACGCTGGCCTCGTCGTCGCCCACCAACAGCACCGCCAGCTTGGGCTGGACGCCCTTGGCCTTGAGCGCCTCCACGTCCTTGACCAACTCCTCGCGGATCACCTTGGCAATGGGCAGTCCCTTGATAAGCTCCGCCGCCATGCCCCTCTCCTTTCTTGTCGATTGGCAGTAAATGCAATGCCCCGCGGTCGCGGGTGTAAGCGTTCTCGGGGGTGTCTGGAGCCCAAGCCCGGGTCGGGCCCGGCGCTTCACAAGACAGCACAAGGGGCGCGGAGTGTCAACGCTTTTTTGCACAATGCTTCACGAGCGGCCCAGGCCGGGTGGCCTTGACAGACGGCCGCCGGTGGGCTAGTTAGGGCGTAGTCCAAGGCGTTCGGCCCATGGCGCGATGAGACCGCTTGGACCCCCATGAAAGGGGGCCGAGACGGCGCGCGAGCGGAGGAGGCGTGCTCCCCGGTGCTCGTGTGCGCCCGGTCGGACGCCTTAAGTTTTTCCCCGGCGGGGCCTGGTCCCGGGGCGCCATCCGCGCCGCCCGTTCGCCGACCCCGCCAAGCCTAGGAGAGGATCATGGACCGCAAGCAAGTGACCATCCCCGACCTCTACCAGATGAAGAAAGAAGGCAGGAAAATCAGCGTGCTGACCGCCTACGACTACCCCGGCGCGGTGCTGGCCGAGGCGGCCGGGGTAGACGTGGTGCTGGTGGGCGACAGCCTGGGCAACGTGGTGATGGGCCTCAATGGCACGGTGCCGGTGACCATGGAGGAGATGATCCACCACCTCAAGGCGGTGCGCCGGGGGCTTAGAAGCGCTTTTTTGATCGGCGATCTGCCCTTCCTGAGCTACCAGGTCAGCCGCGAGCAGGCCATCCTGAACTCCGGGCGCATGCTCAAGGAGGCTGGCTGCGACATGGTCAAGCTGGAGGGCGGGGCGGAGATGGCCGAGACGGTGCGGGCCATCGTGGACGCCGGCATCCCGGTCTGCGCCCACATCGGACTGACCCCCCAGAGCGTTAGCAAGCTGGGCGGCTACAAGGTGCAGGGCAAGGACCTGGCCACCGCCCAGAAGCTCGTCGACGGGGCCAAGGCCCTGCAACAGGCCGGGGCGGACCTGATCGTCTTCGAGTGCATACCCAGCGCCCTGGCCCAGGCCATCACCAAGGCGGTGGAGATGGTGACCATCGGCATCGGGGCCGGCCCGGACTGCGACGGCCAGGTGCTGGTCTTCCATGACGTGCTGGGCCTGACCACCCGCAAGACCCCCAAGATGGCCAAGCAATACCTCAACCTGATGGACCTGGCGGGCGCGGCCCTGGGGCAATACGTCTCCGAGGTGCGCGCGGGCGGATTCCCGGGGCCGGAGCACGGCTTCGCCATGGATCCGGCGGTGGTGGCCCAGTTGAAGCTCTAGGCGGAAAGGGAGTACGGCCATGCGCGTCACCGTGGTGGGGCCGGGGGCGATGGGGGTCTTTTTCGGCGTCCGCCTGGCCCAGGCCGGGGCCCAGGTCAATTTCCTGGACCACCGGCCGGAGCGGGTCGCCCACCTGGATCAGAACGGGGTGCTCCTGGAAACCCTGGAGGGCGAGGAGATCCACTTGCCCCTGAAGGCCAGCGCCGACCCGGCCCGGGCCCTGGCCGGGACCGACCTGGCCCTGATCTGCGTCAAGGCCTACCAGACCGAGGGGATAGCCCAACTCCTGGCCCGGCACCTGCCGGCCGGAGCCCGGGCGCTGACCCTGCAGAACGGCGTGGGCAACGTGGAGGCCCTGGTGGCGGCCCTGGGCCCGGAGCGGGTGCTGGGCGGGACCACCAGCGAGGGCATCATCGGCCTGGGCCAGGGCCGGGCGCGCCACGCCGGCCGGGGTCTGACCAACCTGGGTCCGGCCCAGGGCGAGGTGGACGGCTTCTGCCGCGAGCTGGCGGCGCTGTTCACCGCCGCCGGCTTCACCACCCAGGCCGTGGCCGGCGTCCAGAACCTGATCTGGACCAAACTGGTGGTCAACGTGAGCATCAACGCCCTGACCGCCATCCTGGGAGTGCCCAACGGCCGCATGCTGGAGATCGCCCCGGCGGTGGAAGTGATGGAGGCGGCGATGAACGAGGCCCTCCTGGTGGGCCAGGCCCTGGGGGTGGAGTTCCTGCACCCGGACATGCCGGCGGCGGTCCACGAGGTGGGCCGGCGCACGGCCACCAACCGCTCCTCCATGCTCCAGGACCTCAGCAACCACCGTCGCCCCGAGGTGGAATTTATCAACGGCGCGGTGGCGCGGGCCGGGGCCGAACTGGGCCTGGCCGCCCCGGTCAACCAGACCCTGACCCGCCTGGTGCTGGCCCTGGAACAGGCCCGCTAATGTCCCCCATGCGCCGGTTGGATTAGACAAGTCAGTGTAATCAAAGAGCTAGACCCTGGCGGCCCCCGGTGAAACGCCCGGGGCCGCATTGACTTGCCGGCGGGGGCGTGCTAGCTTTGTCCCTCGACCCAAAACCGGGCCGGGGGAGTCCCTCGCGTGGGGCTAATCACCGGACAACACCCCGATATCAGGCCATTCCCGCCCCTGGGCGGGCGCGGCGGGCAGCCAAGGGGAGCAGCGGCCAAACATGCTGGATCTGATGCGCAAGCACGCGGGGAGCTGGATCATCAAGATCCTGCTCGGGGCCATCGCCGTGGCCTTCGCCCTTTCCTGGGGCGTGAGCTCCTACTATTCCCGGAAAGAGGTGGCGGTCACCGTCAACGGCGAGCCCATCACCATGGCCCAGGTCCAGGAGGAGCACGGCCGCATGGTGGAGGAAAACCGCCGGCAACTGGGGGAGCAGTTCGATCGGCTGTCCCCGATGCTGGGCCTCAAGGAGCGGGCGGTGAACACCCTGATCGACCGCGCCCTGCTGTTCCAGGCCGCCAAACGCCTGGGTGTCACCGCCAGTGACGCCGAGGTGGCTCAGGTGCTGGCCTCCTTCCCGGCCTTCCAGCGCGGCGGCCGCTTCGACAAGGAGCAGTACCGCCGGGTGCTGACCGCCAACCGCCTCACGCCAGAGGCCTTCGAAAACGCCCAGCGCGGTCAGATCATCCTCTCCAAGCTCACCACCATGGTGGCCGGCGCGGCCCAGGTCTCGCCCCTGGAGCTGGAGCAGACCCTGGACGAGGTCCTGGCCAAGGTGCAGGGGGTCTACCTCGTCTTCGCCGAGGAGACTTACCGCCGGGGCCTGACCGCCGGAGCCGAGGAGATCGAGGCCTATTACCAGGAGCACAAGCGCGCGTACATGATCCCGGAGAAGCTCCGCGTCTCCTACCTGGTCTTCCCCCTCTCCGCCTACCGCGATCAAGCCCAGGTGACCGACGACGACGTGGCCGAATACTACGAGAGCCAGCGCGGCCAGTACGTGGTGCCCGAGGCGGTCCACGCCCGCCACATCCTGATCGGCGTGGCCGAGAACGCCCCGGCCGAGCAACTGGCCCAGGCCAAGGCCAAGGCCGAGGCGATCCTGGCCGAGATCAAGGACAAGGGGGCGGACTTCGCCACCTTGGCCAAGAGGGACTCCCAGGATGCCGGCAGCGCGGCCGCCGGTGGGGACCTGGGCTTCATCCAGCGCGACATGACGGTGCCGGCCTTCGAGCAGGCCATCTTCTCCCTCCAGCCCGGGGAGCTGGGCCTGGTCCAGACCCCCTACGGCTTCCACGTGGTCAAGGTGGACGCGCGGCGCGAGGGCCGGGTGATCCCCCTGGAGGAGGTCAAGGGCGAGCTACGCGCCAAACTGGAGGAGCAGCAGGCCCGCCAGCTTTCGGAGGCGGCGGCGGAGCGGGCCTTGGACATGGTCAACGCCGGGGCCAAGCTGCCGGAGGCGGCGGCCAAGGCCAAGGTTGCGGTCCAGCAATCGCCCCTGTTCAGCGCCGAGGAGACCATCCCCGGTCTGTCCGGGGTCAAGGGACTGTACGAGGCCTTCGAGGGCCTGATCCCCGGCCAGGCCGCGCCGGTCATCCCCTTCGAGGGCGGCAGCCTGGTGGCGGTGCTGGAGGAACGAGTTCCCGAGCAGGCCCGCCCCCTGGGCGAGGTGGAGGCCGAGGTGCGCCAGGGGG
>JAIUYB010000241.1 GCA_020216625.1 Desulfarculus sp. | reverse complement strand
CGGGTCCGCGCCGGCGCTTAGCTAGTTGTCGGTCAGGATGACCTTGTCGTACTCAATCTCGATGGAGACCTTGTGCTTGGCTTCCTCCTGGGCCAGGCCCAGAAAAAGCTCTTTTAATTCCGCCACTTGGGTACTGGCGGCCAGGTCGGTGTAGAGCTTGAAGGCCGATTTTTCGCGCTTCATGGCCAGGATCAGGGCCTGCTGGTAATCGGCGCCGTCCCAGTTGTCATCGGCCACAAGGTAGTCGGTCAGGTGCAGGTCCTGCACCTTGGCCGTGGCGTCCAGCATTTTCTGGCCCCGCTTCACGCCCAGCAGCTTGGCCTGGTGCTTGGCCTCCTCGGCCGCGAAGCCCCTGAAAATCTCGGCCATCCAGGGTTTGGCCTTGGCGGCCACGTCGTTGTAGAACCGCGCGGCCTCCTCCTCCTTGGCGATGGCAAAATCCAACGCTTCATCCACCGAAGCGAACTTCTGCATATCTTGCTCCTTTGCCGCTCGTCGACGTGGGCTGTTTGCACCTTGCTGTTCAAGATTACTACAGTTGCCTCGCGTCGCAAACCGATAAAGCCCGGCTTTGCTGTCAGACCCCAGGGGTCAGCCGGGCGCGGTAATGGTCCTTCTCAGAGGACAGATTCATAAGTGAACTATTTCACGCCGTTAAGCCCCCGGGTTGGCTGCGGTGTCACTATTTGTTGACGCTCCCTGGTTTCCACCGTGAGGAGCGGGGGACACCGGAGGGGGATAATGGTGGAAAAACGTTGTAATCAACGCTTGATATGCCATTATCGCCCCGGGTGGGGCGGCTGGCATCCTTCCTGCTTGTAGGCCGGTGAGGCCCGGGCGACGACCAAGTCCTGGCGGGGGTTCTCCCGGGCGAGGCCAGACGCGAACCATGGTTATTTCTAACCCGGACGACTGCGTGAAGCGAGGAGGATGGCACCCATGAGCGATGCCGTGAGGACCCAGGCGGGCGGAGCACCCGGAGGCGGCCTGCCGCCCATGCCCGAGACCATCGAACTGGCCCCCAAGAAAAAGGCCATCGATTTCAAGCGCGTGATCTTCATTCTGTTGGGGATCGGACTTTTCGTCCTGTTCTATTACCTGCCGCAACTGCCCGACGCCGCCGATCCCCAGGGCAAGGTCTTCACCATCAGCCGCGAGGGCCAACTGGCCCTGGGCCTATTCCTGATGGCTGGCTGCTGGTGGGTCTTCGAGGTGCTGCCCATCGGCGTCACCAGCGTGATGATCGGCGTGATGCAGGCCCTGTTCCACCTGCGCAAGGGCGGCGAGGGCTTCCGCGACTTCCTGGATCCCTCGGTCTGGTTCATCTTCGGTTCGCTGGTGCTGGGCATGGCCTTCACCCGCTCGGGACTGACCAAGCGCATGGCCTATAAGATGCTGACCATGGTCGGCGAACGCACCAGCATCATCCTGCTGGGCAGCTACCTGACCGTGGCGGCGATGACCCTGTTGATGGCCCACACCGCGGTGGCCGCGGCCATGATGCCGCTGTTGTTGGCCATCCACGCCCTGTACACCGACGGCGAGGAAAAGGTCACCAGGTTCGGCAAGGCCCTGTTCATCGGCATGGCCTACGTGGCCGGGGCTGGCTCCATCATCACCTTCCTGGGCGCGGCCCGGGGCGTGGCCGCCGCCGGCATGTACCAGACCTTCACCGGCAAGGACATCGGCTTTTTCGAGCTGACCTGGTACATGTGGCCAGTGGGCGTGGCGATGGTTTTCCTGCTCTGGCTGTTCATGATGGTGATATTCAAGCCCGAGAAGGAGCGCATCGAGGGCCTGGGCGAGCGGGTGGCGGTGCTGACCCGGGAGCTGGGCCCCATGGCCTGGCAGGAGAAGTTCGTGCTCATCTGCACTGCGGTGATGGTGCTGATGTTCGCGGCCAAGAGCTTCGTGCCAGCCCTGGCCGATCTGGACCGGGCGGCCATCATCCTGGTGCCAACCCTGTTGTTCTTCCTGACCAAGGTCCTGGACATCAAGGACCTGGAGGACCTGCCGCTGAACATCATCTTCCTCTTCGGCGGGGCCATGAGCATCGGCTTCTGCCTGTGGAAGACCGGCGCGGCCGAGTGGCTGGCGGTGCACTGGCTGACCATGTTCCAGAACGCCCACTGGCTGGTCTTCCTGCTCTCCATCGCCTTCTTCGTGCTGATCATGACCAACTTCATCATGAACGTGGCCGCCATCGCCATCAGCCTGCCGGTGGCCCTGGTCATCGCCAAGTACATGGGGGTCTCGGCCGAGGTGGTGCTGTTCGCGGCCTTGGTCACCGCCGGCATGCCATTCAACCTGCTGATCGGCGCGGCGCCCAACGCCATGGCCTACGAGTCCAAGCAGTTCACCACCGGAGAGTTCTTCCTCTGGGGCTGGCCGGCCAACGTTATCTTGATGGTGGTGTTGACCATCGCCATCCTGGTGGTTTGGCCGCTGTTCGGCATGCCGATTCTGGTGAAGTAGGGACGGGGAGAGCGCTGGCATGGAAACGCGGTTTGATGCTAACCTCGAGGCCGGAGGGGGAGAATGCGGCTCAAGTCGCGTTGCCCGGTCTGCGGTCGCCGGGGCTGGCGTCTGGCCCTGGACGCCGGCACCGGCCTGTGCGTGGCTTGCGCCCAGCAGTTCCGGCTCCAGGCCCGCGCTCCCAGCCAGGCGGTGATGGCCGCGCTGAACCGGCTGCATGCCGGAGGCTGCTCAGAGGAGCAGCGCTCCGCCCTGACGGCGGAGATCAGAACTCAGGGACAGAAACTGTTGGAAGTGATCAAAACCTATCGTCTGGAACCGGGGGAGGCCCTGCCGCTGGTGATGCGCCACAGCAGCCCGCCGGAGGAAAACGGCCCCCCCGGGCCGGCACAGGGAGAGGAATAGATGACCAAGGGTCAGGTCGAGAAAAAGGTCCGGGACCTCTTGATCCCCCTCACCAATTATCCCCACATGCCCTATTGGGCCAGCCTCAAGGAGGCCATGGTGCAGCTCACCCTGGCCCAGCAGGGTCTGGCCCCCGGCGAGCGCCGGCGCACGGTGCTGGTCTTCGACGAGGCCTACAAGCTTCAGGGCATCCTCACCCAGAAGGACATCCTGCGGGGCATCGAGCCCAGCTTCGCCCGCTCCCCGCAGACCACCACCCCCCTGGCTTGGGAGGATCTGCTGGCCGCGGGGGCCCAGGAGCAGGCCAAGAAGGCCATCAAGGAGTTCATGTCCCCGGTGGGCCACGTGGCCCAGGCCGAGGACAGCCTGATCCGGGCCAGCCACGTGATGCTGGCCGACAACCTGGACCTCTTGCCGGTGATGGACGGCGGCAAGGTCCTGGGGGTGGTGCGGCTGGAGGACATCTTCCATGAGATCAGTCTGACCATCCTGGCCGTTTAGACCAACCCGGCGCGGACGGATCCTCCGGGGTCCGTCCGCGCCCGGTGCGGATGCCATGTCGCTCAACTGGCTGGGCAAATTGGGTTTCGGCGGCGGTAAGCGGGCGGACGGGAACGGTCCGGCGGGGGGGACGGCCACCACCGACCTGGCCAACGCCGTGCCAGGACTGCCCCTGGCCGAGCGTTACCAACAATTCATCGGCCTGCTCCAGGCCAACAACCGCGCCCTGGAGGCCATGGCCGACCTCCAGGCCAAGCTGCGTGGCGAGGGCGACCTCTCCCTGGAATACGTGCGGGAGAGGGTGCGGAGCCTGAATCAGGACGTGGGCCAGATCGTCGCGCACCTGGAGGCGATGTCCCCGGAGGCGGCCCAGGGCCTGCCCGAGGTCTGGCGGGAGCTGAGCGCCCGCATCGACCAAATCCTCAGCCGCCGCCGGGCCATCCCTGAATCCGACCTGGTGATCCCCTTCTCCCGCCTTGGCATGGACCAGGAGGACCTGGTGGGGGGCAAGGCCGCTCATTTGGGGGAGATGGCCAGCCATCTGGGACTGCCGGTGCCGGCCGGCTTCGCGGTGACCACCTACGCCTTCAAGCATTTCCTGGACCACAACGACCTCTGGGGGATCATTCAGGAGATCCTCTTGCGCTGCAAGCTGGACCAGCAGGGCGAGGTGCTCGCCTCCTGCGGCCAGGTGGCCGGCCTGATCAACGAAGGCGAGTTGCCGCCGGACCTGGAGCGCGCCCTGCTGGAAGGCTATGACCAGGTGGTGGACTCCCGGTCGGAGCGAGGGGTGGCGGTGCGCTCCAGCGCCCTGATGGAGGACACCAGCGCCGGGTTCGCCGGCCAGTTCGAGACTCTGCTCAATGTGCGGCGCGAGGACCTGGGCCGGGCCTACAAGCAGATCCTGGCCAGCCAGTTCAGCCCCCAGGTGGTGGCCTACCGTCACCAGCGCGGCTTGGGGCTGGAGGACATGGCCATGGGCGTGGCGGTGATGCGGATGGTGCCGGCCCTGGTCTCGGGCGTGCTCTACTCCTGCAATCCCAACGACCCCGAGCAGGACGCGATGATGATCAGCGCGGTCTGGGGCCTGGGGGCGCGGGCGGTGGGCGGCCAGATGCCATCGAGCCTGATGCTGATCAGCAAATCCGCCCCCTGGCGATTGATCAGCCAGGAGATCGTGCCCCAGGCCACCATGACCGTGGCCACGGTCGAGGGCGGCCTGGCCGAGGCTCCCCTGCCCGAGGGCCGGGAGGACGAGCCCCTCCTGGACCAGGAACAAATGGATCAGCTTTGGGATATCGGCCGGCGGTTGGAGGAGTATTACGGCCGGCCGGTGGACGTGGAGTGGGCGGTGGGTCCCGACGGCCAGTTGCAACTTCTCCAGGCCCGCTCGCTGCGCATCATCGCCAAAAG
>JAIUYB010000240.1 GCA_020216625.1 Desulfarculus sp. | reverse complement strand
GCTCTTCCACCATGATGAAGGCGCGCTGGCTGCTGGTGCCGGGCCTGACCACCAACCCGGCCGGGTCCACTCCGCACTCCCGCAACCAAGGCGCGGCCCAACGGCCCAGGTCGTCGTCGCCGCAGACCCCGGCATAGGCCACCCGCCAGCCCAGGCGGCCCAGGGCGCAGGCCGCGGTGGCGGCCTGGCCGCCGCCCATGGTGGTCAGGGTTTTCATGCGCAGCTTGCCGCCCCACTCCGGGCGATGCGGGATCAGGCAGAGATGGTCGACGGCGTTGAGCCCCAGGCAGATTACGTCGCGCGGCCGCGCCGGCGGCGGGACAGCGGGCAGGTTGGTCATGGCAGGCCCCCGCGTGGAGATGTCCGCGCCCGCGGCCAGGCGAGAAACATCGCTTGACCGGGGCGATTTTTGTTGCTAGGGTCATTTTACATTCGGTTTGGGCGCCCGTTAAGGGCTTAATAGGGAAGCCGGTGCGAAACCGGCGCGGTCCCGCCGCTGTTACCGGGGACGAAATCCGCAAGACATGCCACTGGCGTCAACCATGACGTCGGGAAGGCGCGGAGAGTAGGCTGATCCGGGAGCCAGAAGACCTACCCAGACCACCGTCGCGGCAGGCGTTCGTGGATTGACGCCTCCGGAGGCTGGGGTTAAGCAAGCTGGGTGCGCCCCGAGTCCTTTCTTATGAAGGACTCGGGGCGTTTTTTATCGCCTCCGGTGGATTTTGGCAGCCCTGATCACGCTGAATCGGAGGAGAGAAGCATGCGCAAGTTGAGCCTGATCCTGATCCTGCTGGGCCTGGCCTGCCCGGTGGCGGCCTCCGGGGCTTCTGGCGACCCCGGGTCCACCCCGGCCCAGCCCCAGGCCACCACCCTGGCCCCGGTGACCGTCACCGCCAAACGCCAGGCGGCGGCCTTTTTGGACACCGCCGCCGCCACCACCACCCTGGAGCGCGAGGATATCGAGCTGATGGCCGGCGACTCGGCCCTGGACCTGGTGGAGCAGACCGCCGGGGTCTTCATCTCCGCCCAGTTGCCTGGGGGCGTGAACCAGGGTGGCATGAACGGCGAGGCCGGTCTGCGCGGACTCAAGGGCGGTGAGCTGGTGCTGCTCAACGGCCTGCCCATCCTGGCCTCGCCGGCCAACGGCGGCTACGACCTGGCAATGATCCCCAAGCGCATGATCGAGCGCATCGAGATCGTCAAGGGCGCTCAGGCGGTGCTCTACGGCTCACAGGCCATGTCCGGGGTCATCAACATCATCACCCGCCAACCGCTGGCGTCCGGGGGCCAGACCCAGGCCGGGGCCGACGCCAAGGCCGGCAACCGCGACCGCTGGCAGGCCGGGGTCTGGGGCGACCATCCCCTGGCCTGGGTCGGGGGTCAAGTGGGCGGCCAGGGGGCCCTGGACCAGGTCAAGGTCAACTACAGCACCCGCAGCCCCTACAACACCGATCTCAAACGGGTGGAGGACCAGGCGGCCCTGGTGGCCACCCGGCCTCTGCCCTGGCTGAGCCTGAACTACATGCTAAACCGTCAGGAGTCGGGCTACACCCGCGCCTATGGCAAGAGCCCGGCCAGCGACTACCAGACCGACCAGAAGCTGACCCACAACTACCTCTGGGGCGGGGTGGACCGGCCGGATCTGCGCCTGATGGGCTTTTTGCACTACAGCCACATGGACCTGGGCTATGACTACAACGCCCTGAACAAGCCCAACCGTGACGAGCAGAAACACCACCAAAGCCTGGGTCTGGACGGCCAGCGCAGCAGCCGCCTGGGGACGGTGAATCTGCTCTACGGCCTGCGCTACGTCTATGAGCGCCAGCACGACACCGACCAGGATCTCTCCGGCTCGGACAAGACCGGTTATCGGGTGGTGGAGTCCTACGTCAACCACCACCGCCACCAGGGCTCGCTGTTCGCCATGGCCGAGTGGGAGCCCGGGCCGGATTGGCTCCTCAGCGCCGGCCTGCGCGGCGAGGCGGCCTTCAACGCCGAGCAGAACAGCGACAACCACCAGGAGGCCCTGCCCCAGCTCTCGGCCCTCTATCGCCTTAACCAGCGCCAGTCCCTCTACGTCAACCTGGGGCGCACCTTCCGCCTGCCCACCTTCACCCAGCTCTACTCCACCTCCGCCACCATCGGCGGCAACCCCGACCTGGGGCCAGAGCGGGGCTGGACCTACGAACTGGGTTGGAAGACGGCCGATAAAACCTACGCCGCCAGCCTGGCCCTCTTCCACATGGCCTATACCGACAAGATCCGCTACCTCTACAACAACGCCCAGGAGCGCTACATCGCCCAGAACCTGGACAAGTGGCAGTCCACCGGCGTGGAGGCCCAGGTCAAGCTGGCGTTGGGCGGTGGTTTCTGGCTGGAGCTGGGCGGCTATTGGGCCGACCCCTGGGAGGAGGACGGCGGCGTGGAAAAGCAGTCCGGGCCCAAGCTCCAGGCCGTGCCCGGCCTCTCCTGGCGGGGCCAGCGGCTCCAGGCCGGGGTCAACGCGGTCTTCCAACTGGAGCGCGAGGACAATCTTGATGATTACTGCAACCTGCGCGGCCGGGCCAGCTACCGCCTGACCGATTGGTGCCGCCTGGAGCTGGAGGCGGACAACCTCTTGGACAAGCGCCTGGTCATCGACGGCAACATGACTCCCGGCGCCAGCAGCAACTACGAGGTGCTGCATCCCGGTCTCAACGTCTTCGCCGGCGTGAGTTTCGTTTTCTAGCCCCATCACGCACGACGGACCGCCCTTTTCGGGCGGTCCGTCCAACCAAGCCCTCCGCGCCCTGGTTGAGGCCCAGGGCTTGTCCCCAGGGGCGGCTCCCTTTCCCCGGGGGGGCCGCCCCCTTCCCTTGGCTACTCCTTGGCCAAGACCTTCACCGCCAGCTTGCCGGCCAGGGCCTGGGCGAAGCGCTGGGCGTCGGACTCCTCGCCCACGATGGCCCCATAGTGCATGGGGATGGCCAGACCCGGCTGGATGGCCAGGGCCGCCTCCACCGCCTCCGTGGTGGTCATGACATAGGTGCCCGAGACCGGCAACAGGGCGATGTCCACCCGCAGATCTTTCATCTCCGGGATGAAGTCGGTGTCCCCGGCATGATAGATCCGCACCCCGTCCACCTCCACCACGAAGCCCACCCAGCCATGGGCCTTGGGGTGAAACTGTTTGTTGGTGTTGTAGGCCGGGACGCCCGTGACCTTTACTCCCGCCAGATCCAGGCTCTGGCCGGGCTTGATCACCTTCACCCCCGCCCCGCCCAGCTTGGCCGCGCAGTGGGCCTCGGTGACGATGACCGTCTTTTCGTCGCGGATCTTGGCGATGTCCTCGGCCACGCAGTGATCGAAATGATCGTGGCTGCAGAGGATCAGGGCGGCGGTGGGGCCGCCGGCCAGTTGGAAGGGGTCGAAATAGATGGGGCCGACGCTGCTGTCCAGGCGGAAGCAGTCGTGACCCAGCCAGTGCAGGTTGGCCACCGCGCGATCGATGGCGGACTGGTCGGCCATGGCGTCGCTCCTTGCTTGGGCGGGGTCCGGCGCGCTAGTCCTGGGCCAGGACCACCTTGTGGTTGACCAGGGACATGGATTTGATGCGGGCCTTGAGCACCTTCTGCTCGCCGTAGATGGATACCAGGCGGGTGGTGCCGTCCCCCTGGGGTTCGATCACGTCCACGTCGGCCAACAGCAGTTGCTCCTGGCCCTCCTTGTTCAAAATGTAGGCCGTGGCTTCACACATTGTCCATCAGCTCCTTGAGGCGGATCTTGACGATCTGGTCGACCTGGTGCGGCAGGGGCTCGTGGGTCACCCCCACCACCTCCACGTTTTCCTGGGTCAGTGGCAGCAGGAATTTGCGGGCCGGGCAGGAGGCCACCGCCGCGGCCACCGCCGGGGTCACCTCGCCCATCATGGCGTTGGCCAGCACGATGCCGATGGGGCCAATGATGACGTCGGCCTGTTGGATGGTCCAGATGATGGCGTTTTCGCCCGTGGCCCCCCGGTTGGCGTGGGCCTTCATCATCTGGGCGGTGGCGATGGCGTTGGTGCCCAGCGCCAGCACCTCGACCTGCTCGCCAAACTCCTCCTTGAGCCGGCGGATGATGACTCCGCCGATGCCTCCGCCCTGGCCGTCGATCACGCAGACGCGCATCTGTCCCACTCGGCTCCCTTCCCGCGCCCCGAGGGCGGCTTCACTTCTACCATACCCGCAACGCCTCGCCAGGGCAATAAAAGGCCCGGCCGCGCTAAACCGCTTGTCGTCCGGGCCGTGGGGGGGTATTAACATGAGGAGGCGGACACCAGCAAGCCCATGGGTGCATGATGCTGCTTTTCCTGGCGTTGTTCATAGGGGCCTACCTGCTGGGCTCGGTGCCCTTCGGCCTGGCGATGGCCCGGCTGGCGGGCGGCAGCGATCCTCGCCGGGCGGGATCGGGCAACATCGGGGCCACCAACGTAGCCCGGCTGGCCGGCAAGACGGCCGGGGTGGCCACCCTCTTGCTGGACGCGGGCAAGGGCTGGCTGCCGGCTTACCTGGCCTGGGGCTGGCTGGAGCCCTGGCAGGCCGCGGCGGTGGGCCTGGCCGCGGTGCTGGGCCACATCTTCCCGGTCTACCTGCGCTTCCAGGGCGGCAAGGGCGTGGCCACCGCCCTGGGGGCAATGCTGGCCGCCGCGCCCCTGGCCACCTTGGTGGTGCTGGTCATCCTGGCCGGAATCGCCTGGTGGACCACCCACATGTCGGTGGGCTCCCTGGCCGGCATCGGCTCCGCGCCCCTGGTGATGCTTTTCCTGGGCCAGCCCACGCCCCTGG